>JAQCKL010000494.1 GCA_027592485.1 Cyanobacteriota bacterium | reverse complement strand
GCACCATTGAACAGCTCAGTAGCCGTATCAAGCCCGGTAATCTCAAAGGGCGACTACCGTTCCTCAAGGTGTTTACCCGGAGAGATAAGCGGCTGACCCGCTCTTCCCGGCGATCATAGTTGCCTATATTTCAGAGGGCACAGCCCCCTACGCCCCTACCGCGTTCGGTATTTGCCCCCATTAGGAACGGCTATGGTGCCGCTACCGTTTTAGGGGCCGTGCTCCAGATCGGTGTGTAAATTTTGAAACTGGCTCTATTCCCCAGCAATACCGATGGGATTGGCTAGGGTTGAAGCCAGTTGTGTTGGCAGCCCCGGTTGCTGAACACGTTGCGTTTAGCCTGGGAGCGTTCTCACAATGTTGCGCTTTATTCGCCGAGTCAGTCGGCGCTTTTTACGGAAATCGACTCAAATTCACCACGAACCGATTAACAAGATCAGCATCGTCATTTTGATCTTGATTGATATCTTCGTGTTGCTCAATGTGTTTGGGGGGCTGGCCAGCATTTCCCAATGGCCCCTGAGTCCAACCGAACAATTTTCTTGTTTGCCAGACTACGTCACCTTCCATGAGGCAGCCCCGCCCCAGGATCTGGCTCGGCTGAGGGCGAATCTATTGGATTCAGCGATCGCCATCCATGAAAATCCCCCCTACTCTCCCTTGGAGGCGGCACCGCGACTGGGGAAAGTCGATCCCATTTGCCAAACCCATCAACAATTACAGGCCGCAGTCGCGACCCCAGATAATCTGACCCGCCACAATCAGATGCAAACCCTGAGGGTGGATATTGCCACCCTAGAGGAAAAAAATCGGGTCCTGAAGGCGCAATACGATTCCACCCTGCTAGAAAACATTGCCGGGCAAGATCCAGCGGCTTCCATCAATGAATCTACCGCCGCTGGGACCAAGGCCGAGATTGAGGCCAACCAACAGCAGATTGAGGCCAAGCAAGGGGAGGTAACGGCCCTTGAAGCGCAACTGATTGAGAGTCCGGCAGGGGCCACTTACCTGGAGTGGGTAGAGGACCGCGATCTCTACGACACCCTGAGAGCGGAGTCTGACCAGGTCCAGTTCTGGCACCCCAACCAAGTGCTGGGGTTGCAAATTTTATTTTTGACGCCCCTGATTGCCGTGGCCTACGGCTGGCATCGGCTTGCGACGCGGCGGCAGTGGGGGCTCCAAGCGTTACTGAGCTGGCACCTGCTGTTGATTGTGTGTCTGCCGTTGGTGGTGCGCCTGTTTGAGTTTATCCAGTTTGGCAATGTGGTCAGCCTGGTGGTAGAGGCGATTGTGGCCGTGTTGGGGGGGCTCCTCTTCCTGGCCAGCTACCTGCTGATTGCGGTGATCCCGCTGTTGGGGTTTGCCCTGATCAAGCTATTACAGCGGTTTGTGTTTAACCCCAAGGTGCAGGCCAAAAATCGGATTCAAAATGGCCGCTGCATTCGCTGTAGTGCCAAGCTGAGATCGGATGACGCCTTTTGTCCCTATTGCGGGTTTGGGCAATATCAAACCTGTGGCCATTGTCACCAGCCCACCTATAAATACACCCCCCACTGCCATCACTGTGGCAGTGGGGTTGGCGAAGGAGTTGGCGAAGGGGTGGCCTCAGGGGGGAGTCAATCTTGAGCCCCCTTGGGGGTAAACACCGCCACGCCGCCTTAATCTGGATAGGTTACAATCCATGCGGTTTGAGGTATGCAGGGTGTTGGATTGTTGGTGAACTCCTTTGATATTCGGCCCATTCAGGACAGGGACAATGGTGCGATCGCCCAAATTATTCGTCAGGTGCTCGCGGAGCTAGGGGCGGCCCGACCCGGTTTTGCTTGGTCCGATCCAGAACTGGATCGGATGGCGACCACCTATGCTCAACCGAATTCACGCTATTTCGTCATTGAGAAAAATGGGACCGTGCTGGGGGGCGGCGGCATCGCCCCCTTTGCCTGTGAATACCCGGCCACCTGCGAATTGCAAAAAATGTACTTTCTCCCGGCAGCGCGGGGGCAAGGGGTGGGCACCGCCTTGATTAATCGTCTGCTGACCACCGCGCGCCAATTGCAGTATCAACGGTGCTATCTAGAAACCTTGAACACCATGACTCGGGCCATTCGCCTGTATGAAAGAATGGGCTTTACCCGTCTGCCGCAGGCGCTGGGGTGCTCTGGCCATACCGCCTGCAACCGGTTTTACTGGCGTCCGCTGACCCTGCCATCCTCCTCGGACTGATGTTTCTATTTCTCTCAAAGCTCTTGCCCCTGTTGATCTACCCACTGGGGTTGAGCTGTGGGCTGATAGTGGTGGCGTTGGTCTTGCTCTGGAGACGCCGTACCCGTTGGGCCATGGGGGCGATCGCCACCGCCTTAGCGGTGTTGCTGATGGGCAGTAATGCCTGGGTTGCGACCCGCTTAACCCAGACCCTTGAATGGCAAAACCTGCCCCCCCAGCCCGTGCCCAAGGCGGAGGCGATCGTGGTGTTGGGGGGCAGTACCCGCTCGGCAATTTATCCCCGACCTTGGGTGGACCTGAATGAAGCGGGCGATCGCATTCTCCATGGCATTCGCTTGTATCAAGGGGGGAAGGCTCCGTTATTGGTGTTTAGTGGGGGGCGCATCGCTTGGCGCGGCGGCGGTGACCCGGAATCCGCCGATATGGCCAAGATTGCCACCGCTTGGGGGGTGCCAGCCCAGGCCATAGCCCAGGACACCACCTCCCTAAATACCCATCAAAATGCGGTCAATGTCAAAGCGCTGCTGGATGAACGGGGCCTGAATCGGATTTTATTGGTGACCTCCGCCATGCACATGCCCCGTGCCCTGGCGATCTTTCGGCATCAGGGGATGGAGGTGATCGCGGCCCCTACCGATTTTCTGGTATCTGTGCAAACGGTGGAGGAGATTAGCGGTAGCCGCCAGGGGGTGATGCTGAGCCTCTTGCCGGATGCGAGCAACCTCTTCCAGGTCAGCCGCGCCCTCAAGGAATATCTGGGACTGCTGGTCTATCGCCTCAAGGGTTGGCTCTAGTATCTGATGGCTGAGGAGCAGAAGGGGCTGGGGGGCAGAAGGGGCTGGGGTTTGAGTCCAGTTACATTGTTAATAACTATTAATTGTTAATGATTACTTGCCATGGAAGCATCGCCCGCCCCCGCCCCTCGCTTGATTTTTGGTCTGGCCATTTTTTCCATTGTGAGCGGAGCAGCCTTGTTGATCTTTGGGCTGAGCTTTCTCAAAAGCGCCTACACCAGTCTGGGGTGGCCCACCGTCCAGGGTGACGTAGCAGCCGTCAACATCAACCGCGATCGCGTCACCGACTCCAGACCCCCGGCCTATACCTACACCTATACCGTGGCCTACACCTACGAAGTAGACGGTAACCGCTATCAAGGCGATCGCTACTCCCTGGGCAGCGGTTCCACCGCCAGCCGCACCTACCGCGAGCAACAGAACGCGATCGCCGCCGCCAAAGAAAGCTACGCCGTCGGCCAATCTATCGATGTCTACTACAATCCCAACGCCCCCGCTGATGCCGTTCTCAAGCCAGGGGCCAACATTGGCACCTTTGTGCCGCTAATTTTTGGCCTCGTGTTGTCCTCTTCGGGCATTGGGCTGTTTAGGCTGGCTCAGCGCATCGCGGCAAATTGAGGGTTGCCAGCGGAGACAGGGTTGCCAGCGGAGACAATGTCGTCGCTGGCGGGACGGGATCCAATCTGCACGAGGGCCTCAACTCATTATCGATGGGCCATAATAGCTTAAGTAACAATTTCTTAATGTTTGCAGGGATCGCCTACTGTGACCGCCATAGAAAACACCAGCCCCGCCCCAGAAC
>JAQCKL010000493.1 GCA_027592485.1 Cyanobacteriota bacterium | reverse complement strand
AAGATAACGAGAACCACCAAATTTACGATTCCCTCGGCAGCATGACTTTTTCAGCAAGCCCTAAATTAGACCCGGAGTTTCCCTCACCCTTTTCTGGTATGCCCTTTGGGCTATAAGCCCTCTCCCTGATGTAGAACTGGGATCTTCCCGCAGGGTGGGCCAAAACTATGGTTCTCAAAATGGACTTGGTTTAGGCAATCGTTGCAGTCCACATTCGGCTGATTTTCCGGTGGTGTATTTTTCGCACCCTTTGGACACCCTTTAGATCACTCTTGGCCATGCATCGCGATCTAGAACCCATGCCAGAGAGCCTGCCCGCAGAGGCCATGGCCTCCCCAACAACACCGACCCCAAAGGTGGCGTATCTGCTCAATCGCATTAGCCGCCGAATATTGGCCTCTCCCGATCTCAACCACACGCTAGCGGTCACCGCCGCTGAAGTGCAGCGGTTTTTAAAAGTGGATCGCGTCAAAATTTATCAGTTCCAGGCTAATGGCGATGGCCAAGTGGTGGCCGAATCGATTCAGGGCGATCTCCTCCCGTCTCTCCTAGGTCTCAACTTTCCGGCTGATGACATCCCTCCCCATGCGCGGCAGCTCTTTATGCAGGCCCGGATGCGCTCCATCGTCAATGTCAAAGAAAGTCTGATTGGCCAAAGCTTTCTGATCGATCCTGAGACAGGAGAAGCCTTGAATGAGGCGATGCGCTTTCGGCCCTTGGATCCCTGCCACCATGAATACCTTGCTGCCATGGGGGTGCAATCTTCCCTCGTGATATCGATTATCCATAGGGGCGATCTGTGGGGGCTGCTGGTGGCCCACCATATCCAGCCTTGGTCAGCCCCTCCCCCCCTACTGGAAGGTCTCCAGATGGTGGTGGATCAGCTCGCCGTCGCCATTGTTCAAGCAGAGCTTTGGCAGCAGGCCCAGGGCAAAGCCCAGCGGGAAACCGTCATCAACCACATAGGACGATGGCTCCACCCCATCAACGGCATGGATCTGTCCACCGCGCTGGCCAAAACCGTGACGGCATTGCAGGGCAGTGGGGGGCGTTTGTATATCGATCAAGGGGCGCTCAGGCGTCACCTCCAAGGGGAACCGTTGCGCTCCACAGAGCAAGGGGAAACCGAACAAGGGGAAGCCGGCCATCTCCTATTCACCCAGGGTGTTCAGCCGGCAACGGCCTCAGCGCCTCTGGAGCAATTCCAAACCTGGGTTCGCTACTTTCAGGGGGCGGCAACGGCAGCAACCGCATCCCATAATCGCGCCCTCTCGGATCTACAGGCCCTCTCGGATCTATATCAAGTTTCTGCCCTTCGTAACGTTCAAGCGGCTTTTCATGGGACATCTGTGCGGGGGTTGCTGGTGGTGCCCCTGGTGGATGGGTCCCATGTTTTTGGCTACCTGAGCGTATTTCGGGATGAAATTAATACTGAGACCCTCTGGGCAGGGCAGATTGACTCCGACAGCCGCCAGAGCCAGCCGCGTCTTTCCTTTGACATGTGGAAGGAATCTAAGCAGGGGCAAGCCCATCCCTGGACTGAAAATGATTGCCTCCTAGCCCAAGCCCTGGGAGCACAGTTTGCCACAGCGGTACAGCAGCATGCCCTTTATCAGCGGGTACAACATCTTAACGTCAACTTAGAAGCGCAGGTTCAAGAGCGGACGGCCTCCCTGCAAAACACCCTCCAAACCTTGAAAAACACCCAAGCCCAACTGGTGCAGGCTGAAAAAATGTCGAGCCTGGGTCAACTGATTGCTAGCGTTGCCCATGAGGTCAACAATCCGATTAGTTTCATTGGCGGTAACTTGAGCCATGCCCGACAATATTTTGTCGACGTCCTGACCTTGCTGGACCACTACCAGCAGGTGTTGCCGCTTGAGGTCGCTTTAGACCAGGCACAGTTTGAAAGTATTGATCTTGAGTTTATTCGCCAGGACTTTCCCAAAATGTTTGCCTCCATGGCAACCGGGGCTGATCGGATTCAGCAGGTAGTGCAGTCGCTGCTCAACTTTTCCCGCCATGGACAGTCCGAGACCAAAACGGTCGATCTCCATGCCGGTCTTGATAGCACCCTGCTGATCTTGCAGGGCCACGTGCAACCAGGACCCGTTGGCCCTGGCATAACGGTCGTCAAACGGTACGGCGAAATCCCCCCGGTGCAATGTTGCCCCAGTCAACTCAACCAGGTGTTTATGAATCTATTGAGCAATGCGATCCAGGCCATTGAGGCCCGCTGGTTAATCGAGCCCACCCCGCAATCGGGCCAGATTCGAGTAGAGACCGCCGTTCTGGAAGCAACAGACCCAACTCAGCCCCAGGTCGCAATCACCATTTCAGACAATGGCATCGGCATGGAAGCAGCGGTGCAGGCTCGTATTTTTGAACCTTTTTTCACCACCAAGATTACAGGCCAAGGCACGGGACTAGGGCTCTCGATTTGTCATCAAATCGTGGTCGATCAGCACCAGGGCACCCTCACCTGTGAGTCAACCCCAGAGCAGGGCAGCAGCTTCTGCCTTCAAATTCCCCTACAACTCGATGGAGTAGACAAAGCAGACCCATCGTCTTCTCACCAAGGGGCACATAGCCCTTGAAATGAGTCTCAAGGAGAACAGGCTAGACGGGTTTGATAGCAGACGGGAGGGTGGGCACGGCCCTGCTTATATAGCGCTGGCCATTTTGCTTAGGACACCTAGGATCGCTCTGATCCTGATGCACAGCAGCAAAGTGGCTCGCAGTCTTGTCCTAACCGGACTGGCAACTGCCATACCCCATCACGTTGAATCCTGTGTTCCCAGGATCGCCCAGGGTATAGGGACGACTTTAAGGATATTGGGCTGAGTACCCATGATTGTGGTGGGCATTGCCCACCCTACTAGGGTTCTAGAAAAGGGGGATAGAACAATGGTGCCCTTGCTGGTTTGTAGGAATGGATGTATCCGAACGGTCGATGGAGACGAGGAAAAACAGGTCACCTTCCCGTTTAGAACGGAGGAATCAGGTGGCACCAGGGCCAGTACCGGGGCCGGGACCAGGTGCCGCAGGGGATGCGGGTATTGCCGCTATTCCCGTACCCCGCTCCGCCCAAACGAGCACGGCGTAGCTCTATAAGTGGATGGGTTGGCTCTTGTTCCTCTACGCAATTTGAATTTCCCTCTTCCTCTGAGCAATTTGAATTTTCCTCGACCTGAACTTCTTCCAGCTCAGTTTCCTGGCTCAATTGAATGGGATTTATGTCAGCGGCTCTGGCAGCAACCGTCGAAACGAGGAGTAAAGTGCCTAGGAACGCAAATGTTGAAAGCTTGGTAGATACAGAACAAATCATGGCTCAATCCCTGTGATGATAATTCAGCGCTCCCTGACGCCTGAATTTCCGAAAGGGTATTGGATTATTCAGGATGCACCCAGTATTCCCGTATCGACCAGGGCAATCGCACCTGTTTTGTATAAATTGTACTTGACAAAAGACGGATAATGCAGATGGGTTGAGAGCGTCTATATGTCGTTAAAACAGTTGCTCACTCCTGATGTCAAAAAGCTTCGGTACGCCTGCTTCAGTCCCTTCATCTCCCATAGCCGTCAAGACGCCCTTGCTGAAAAGCAGTCACTACAGGAGTGTTTCTTGAAGTGGGTGCAGCAGCTCGCTGAGATCAAGGCGGTGATGATTGGGCGAGGGTGGCCAGGGTCGCCAGTCCTGCTTTGATGTCCTGGGGACGATAGCCCAGGGCAAACGCGCGATCGCTGTTCAAAGAGACATCCCTAGGGCGGGGGGCTGGCATGGATACCGCAGCCCTTAGGCTGGGTTGGATAGTGGCA
>JAQCKL010000492.1 GCA_027592485.1 Cyanobacteriota bacterium | reverse complement strand
GAAGATAACGAGAACCACCAAATTTACGATTCCCTCGGCAGCATGACTTTTTCAGCAAGCCCTACTTACTTCCCAAATTCTAATAGTTTTGTCAGCACTACCACTTGCCAATAAACGCCCATTAGGGCTGAAAGCTAGAGAACAAATTCTGCTGTCATGACCTTTGAGTCGATGAAAATTGTTTTCAAGATTCCATATTCCTATTGTTTTGTCGTAGCTGCCGCTTGCAAACAATTGATCTGTCGGGCTTGATGCAACTGCATAAACCCAACTCTCGTGCCCATTTATGCAATTGACTTGTTGAGTGCTTTTAACATCCCAAAATCTGATCTTGCCTTCACTATCTCCACAAACTAGATAATCTCCAGTTGCGTCAAAGGCCAAAGACCATGCACTGCCAAAAATTTTCGAAAAACTACAATTTGTCAAGTCAGTTTTTGATAGATCTGTGTCACAAAGGCTGGCTCCTGCAAAGTCAGCGGACATCAAAGGAATTGAATGAAGATCTTTTCCTTGTAAGGAATTGCTATCCAGCTTCACCAGTAAGGTGACAATATTGCCTCCAATGTATCCAACATCTTCTCGCTTTTGATCTCGTAATTTATCTAATATTTCAAATAACCCATAGTTTTTTGGAAGGCCCTCAGTAGGGGTAAGTATTGGTAATATCAAATCTATTATGGCTTTTGTAAGAGGCGCATAACCTACACTTGACCTTAGAGCATCAATAGACTCATTCCTAAAACCAGTGAAACTTTGCTTTTTGGAACGAGTCTCAATATGACTTCTATTTACAAAATATGATGACCAAGTGGGTAGCCCTGATATTTTTTGAGGAGACCATTCTTCCATAAAGAAAATCAAAAAATCAGAGGCCAATGCACCCAATTCAGCAGCAAACTTATAGGCTACAAAAAATTCTAGTAATGACCTGTGGGCCGGAGTATAATCTCCCTCAGCATTACGGACTAACATGGTCTGCCCCATCATGTCGTAATGCCAGTGGTCGAGATCCTTCTCCTCCTGGACTGCGGGGCCAAAGAGCTTGCGAATGCGATCCGGGAACTCGCGATAGTTAATGCTCATGCGATCGGTGCTGAGCATTTCCCACGACAGCTCACACATAAAGTAGAGCTTGTCCGCCATCGACGTAAACGTCCGCTCTGCCTTGATATCTCGCTCCATCTTGTGCCGCACCGCATATAGATACACCCGCGACATATCCACCGGCTTGCCTGCTTCAATATCCGGCAACGCCTCCAAAATTAACTCCGTCAACACCGGGCGACGGGCCAGGTCGAGCAGTTGGGGATTGCCCATGATTTGCTCCACCGTCGCGGGTTGGGCCTGGTGCCCTAGCACCTGGCGAATCTGCTCGTCGTTAAACTTCTCCAGCTCCAGCACTTCAAACTGGGGTGTTTCCCCGGTCAGGTCACGGGTGGAGGCTTGCAGTTCCGCATTCAGCAGCGCACGCCCTTCCCTGGCTTCTGGGAAATGCTCCGTGCGGCAGGTGAGAATTACCTTGGCACCGGGTACCACCACCTTGGCCAGTTCCCAGAAGTTGTTGATCATCTCCTGGCGATCCACCCGCGCCGCCATCTCATCAAAGCCATCGAAAATCAGCAGCAGCTTACCCATGCGGTTAAGCTGCTCAAAAGCCGAATACCCCGGAATCGGGATCTCGTGCTTGCGGAAAAAAAACTCCGAAAACAGCGACTCCACACTGACCGCCTTGGCATAGTCCCGTAAGGGCACCACCAGCGGCAGTCGGGGTCGCTCCAGCCCTCGTCGCTGGGCTTCGCGGTATCGTTGCAACGCTTTCCAGGCATAGTGCAACGCAAACCAGGTTTTGCCGGTGCCAAATTCCCCCAGCACCGAGATGTGTTCTTTTGCCGGGTCATCCAGCCAGAGGTCGATATAGCCGTCAATCCAGCCATCGCGATCGCCATAGCGACTCATCCCGAGACGCTGCCGGGTGTCGGGGTCGATGTCTTCCTTGGTACAGGCCAACGGCACATATGTCTGGTCAATGCCCCGCTTTTCGATCTCGGCCTCTAGCCAATGCAGGTAACTGCTAAAGTCGGCATCTTGGTCTAGCAGTTCATCTAGGGTGTAGCAGCCGAGGCTAGCATTGTCTGGCTTGGCTACCTCATCACGGGCAGCACGGCTAATGCGACGAGCCGTGATCAGCCAGCCCTCATCAGTGCGTTGGGTTGCGACCGATCGCTTCAAGACTTCCACATCCCGCAATCCCGCCTCACCATCCATGCCCCGCACCAGAATGCGATCGTATCGACCCCGCCGCACGGGGATATTGATAATCCATTCAAAGTCATCCGCTTGCCAGATCTCATGGGCTTCAAATCGAAAGCCCAGGGTCTCGAACCAGCCCCGCATTTGTTGGGCCAGGGCAAAGGCTTTACAGCGATCTGCGCTAAAGGCGACGGTTGTACCGGGCAGCGCCAACTGGTCTTGGCTAGCCAGCCGAGCCATTTCCGTCCGCATCCCCTCTAGCGTGGGCAGGCGATTTAGACGCTCTTGCAAACTGCCCAACTGCCGATGCAAAGATTCCAGCTTCTGGTTGGCCAGGATTTCTGCCGGGGTGCGAGTGCGTTTGGCCACGGTGATAAAGACTGTGGCGAATTCATAAAATTCCCGC
This sequence comes from Cyanobacteriota bacterium, assembly GCA_027592485.1. Taxonomy (GTDB): domain Bacteria; phylum Cyanobacteriota; class Cyanobacteriia; order Phormidesmidales; family Phormidesmidaceae; genus PCC-6406. The sequence goes on along the minus strand of JAQCKL010000492.1, from coordinate 1,179 downwards.
CGTACATCAATATTTTGAGCCTGGAGATCCGCTTGGAGGGAATGCCCTGTCAAAAAGGCTTCCCCTTGATTCATCAGTTTTGAGGGGTTGTTTTGCTCCAATGCTTCGCGAAAAAGCTGCTGAATTTCGCTCTGGCGAAAAATCTCTAACACCGGACGCGGCTTGCCGACGCCGTATTCCACCAGGGCATATTGATAGACCCCGGTGAAGTCCTCAGGGGGGTGCTCTGGATCCAGATTGAGCCGCTTGAGCAGCTTAATGACGCGCTCATTGCGGCCAAGGCTCTCCATAGCGGTGTCGAAGAGCAGATCCATCAAGTTATCCAGACCAAACACGGGCGAGTCTCCCTGAGCTTTTCTCTAGTGAAGCCCAACTTGCTGAAAAGTGGGTCAAGGTTTCACAGAGTTTCTAGAGATGAGTCTTATTTAGCTTGATTGCCCCGCTTCAAATACTTGCTGTGCTGTCAATTTCAATGCGGGAAACGCCGCTGATAGGAGTTGCTGTTGCCCCGTAAATCGCTGCAACTGGTAGCCATCCTCACCCAGGGTGCAAATCGTCAGCGTCGGCTGCTTCGGTTGACCAATCACCCGCGCCGCCCCCAAGGCCCGGAAATCCACGATCCAATATTCCGCAATGCCCATCGCCTCATAGTCCGCTAGTTTCAGACCATAGTCATCGCGCCAGTTCGTACTCACCACCTCGATCACCAGCGTGGCCGTACGGCCATGGCATACCGTCGAAGCCTTTTCCCATAGCGGTTCCGCCACCAGTTGCCGCCGATCCAGTACCGCCACATCGGGGATGTATCCGGCATTCGGGCGACCGGGCTTCACCACACAGGTACGAGGAATCGTCAGGGGTAAATTGCCTTGGTCAATCAAAATCCCTAATTTCAGGGCAATAAAGCCACCAATATCCTCATGGGCACCCGTAGGCCGCACTTCCACCACCTCCCCTTCGATCAGCTCGTAGCGGCCCCCGTTGTTGGGGTATTGGTCTAAAAATTGTTCAAAGCTGAGGGCGCTCCCCACTGCTTGCACCATTGGGCTCCCTCATCTGTGCTCAAAAATGTGCTCGATTCGCCACTTCATTTTAAGGGGTGCTTCCCGAGGGCCAATCATCCGAGCTTCAAAATTGCAGAATGTGAACCGACATTACCGCTTCAACCAAGCCAAAAAC
>JAQCKL010000491.1 GCA_027592485.1 Cyanobacteriota bacterium | reverse complement strand
ACCACATTACCCCCTAAATACTGAACTTCCTCAACCTGAAGGCTACATGTTTGCTTGATAACTTCAAGAAGCTTTAATTCTGTCTCTGTGCACTTTTCGAGCAAAGGTACTAATAACTCAATGACAGCTCGGCTAAAAGGTTTTTTTCCAACAGTTCTACATAATTTTTCTATGGACTCGCTTTCGAATTTCTCTACATTTGATGATACAAATTCTGACTTTGCTTTAATGGTTCTAAAGCGAAAAAATGATGACCAAGTAAAGTTGTCTATTGCATTATTTGGCAGTGATGTTTGACTTTTCAATAATTGCATCGCTGTATGAAATTCTGGCGCGAGTATGCCCAGTTCAGCGGCGAATTTGTAAGCAACAAAAAATTCCAACAGGGAGCGGTGGGCAGGGGTATAGTCTCCATCGGCATTACGAATTAGCATCGTCTGCCCCATCATGTCGTAATGCCAGTGGTCGAGATCCTTCTCCTCCTGAACGGCAGGGCCAAAGAGCTTACGAATGCGATCCGGGAACTCGCGATAGTTAATGCTCATCCGGTCAGTGCTGAGCATTTCCCACGACAGCTCACACATGAAATAGAGCTTGTCCGCCATGGAAGTAAACGTGCGTTCCGCCTTGATGTCTCGCTCCATCTTGTGGCGCACGGCATAGAGGTAGACCCGCGACATATCCACCGGCTTACCCGCTTCAATATCCGGCAGGGCCTCCAAAATTAGCTCCGTCAGCACCGGGCGACGGGCCAAGTCGAGCAGTTGGGGATTGCCCATGATTTGCGCCACCGTCGCGGGTTGAGCTTGGTGCGCTAACACCTGGCGAATCTGCTCGTCGTTGAACTTCTCTAGCTCCAGCACTTCAAACTGGGGGGTTTCCCCGGTTAGGTCACGGGTGGAGGCTTGCAGTTCCGCATTCAGCAGCGCCCGCCCTTCCTTGGCATCGGGGAAATGCTCCGTGCGGCAGGTGAGGATGACCTTGGCACCGGGCACCACCACCTTGGCCAGTTCCCAGAAGTTGTTGATCATCTCCTGGCGGTCTACCCGAGCCGCCATTTCGTCAAAACCGTCGAAAATCAGCAGCAGCTTGCCCATGCGGTTGAGCTGCTCAAAGGCCGAATAGCCAGGGATGGGAATCTCGTGCTTGCGGAAAAAGAATTCGGAGAACAGGGACTCGACGCTAACGGCTTTGGCATAGTCCCGCAGGGGAATCACCAGGGGCAGGCGCGGTCGTTCTAGCCCCCGCCGTTGGGCTTCGCGGTAGCGCTGGAGGGCTTTCCAGGCATAGTGCAGGGCAAACCAGGTTTTGCCCGTGCCAAACTCCCCCAGTACCGAGATGTGCTCCTTGGCCGGGTCATCCAGCCAGAGGTCGATGTAGCCGTCGATCCAGCCATCGCGATCGCCATACCGACTGACGCCCAGGCGCTGTTGAGTGTCGGGGTCGATTTCTTCCTTGAGGCAGGCCAGGGGCACGTATTTCTGGTCAATGCCCCGCTGCTGGATTTCCGTTTCCAGCCAGGTGAGGTAGCTATTAAAGTCGGCATCCTGATCCAGTAGCTCATCCAGGGTGTAGCAGCCCAGGCCCTCGTTTTCGGCCTTTTCTACCTCATCGCGGGCGGCGCGACTGATGCGGCGGGCGGTGACCAGCCAGCCCTCATCGGTGCGGTGGGTGGCGACGGCTTGCTTTAGGTCTTCCACTGCGCTGAGCCCAGCTTCGCCATCGATGCCCCGCACCAGGATGCGATCGTATCGCCCCCGCCGCACCGGGATGTTGATAATCCACTCAAAGTAATCGTCTTGCCAGACTTCGTGGGTCTCGAAACGAAAACCCAGGGTCTCAAACCAGCCGCGCATCTGCTGCGCTAACGCGAAAGCTTTGCACTGTTCGGCGCTAAACGTTTCGGGTTCAGCGCCTCCCGGTAGCGCCAGGGGAGATTGGGCCGACAACCGCGCCATTTCCGTCCGCAACCCCTCGATGGTGGGTAGGCGGTTCAGCCGCTCTTGGAGGCCCCCAAGCTGACGGTGCAAAGACTCTAGTTTCTGTTCCGCCAGAATTTCTGCTGGGGTGCGGGTGCGTTTGGCCACCTCAATGAAAATGGCGGCAAATTCATAGAACTCCCGCCGCACATCGACGTTGCTGGCCTGAAGGTCGGCCTGGAGTGGGGAGTCCGCCAGAAAGGCTTCCCCATTCTTGAGCAGGATGGAGGGATTGTTGCGCTCCAGGGCTTCACGAAAGAGATCTTGAATTTCCTTTTGGCGAAAGATGGCTAAGGCTGGCCGGGGCTTGCCGACGCCGTATTCCACCAGGGCATATTGATAGACCCCAGTGAAGTCTGCGGGCGGATGGTCTGGGTCTAGTTTGAGCCGCTTCAGGACTTGGATGATGCGCTCATTGCGGTTGATGCTCTCCATGGCAGAGTCGAAGAGCATATCGATTAGGTTATCCAGACCAAACACGCTGATTCCCTCGGTACCTGTTTCTAGTGAAGCCGATTTTTCTGGCTGTGGCCGATAGATCTCAAGGCATACGCCGGCCCAGGGTTTGGCTGCTGTTTGGGGCACTACCGCGATCGCCCGCTAACCCAGCATTTACGGCAGGAGATTATGGTGTGGGCGTAGCGGAGGGAGGTGCTAAGCCCAAATCCGTTTTAGGCTCAGCGTAAACCCCGGTAAAACCGCTTCTCCCGATAGGGTCATGGGTCTTTTTAAGACCTCAACTGCTTGCCCCGCGCGATAAACTGCTACCTGCTCGTGGGTGGGGTCGATCAACCAGCCTAGCTGCGTGCCATTGTCCAGATATTCCTGCATCTTGGCTTGCAAAACCTTCAGCTTGTCCGTCTTAGAGCGCAGCTCAATCACAAAGTCAGGGCATAGGGGCACAAACCCTTCCCGTTGGTCTGCCGAGAGCGCTGTCCAGCGATCTTGGCGTACCCAAGCCGCATCTGGGGAACGGTTCGCCCCATTCGGCAACTCAAACCCCGTTGAAGAATCGAACGCTATTCCCAGCGACTCATTGGCTTCAAACTACATTCCCAGTTGAGCCGTGAGATTGAAATTACGGCGGCCCGTTTCACCGCCAGTCGGTGGGTTCACAATCAGGTGTCCTGTCGCTGTGCGTTCTAGCCTGAGATCTCGGTTGGCCACCACCAGCGCTGCAAACTGGGCGGGGGTTACCTGCAAAGCCACGTCACTGGGCACCGTGAGCATGGAGAGCTGAGCTTGAGCGGTGTGCATCATCGAGATCACTCCACAGGGCTGAATGGCTTTTCTATTTTACGGTGGGTGCTTTTGGGGCAGGCATGGGGGGACTGGTTGCAATCGGCGATCGGGTCGATTTTTGTAGCCCAATCGGCGTAAAATCCACCACGACAGGCATGGTTCATCAGGGGGCGCGCGATCGCGATGGCTACAGTTAAACCCTGGCAACGGTTTTGCCTACTCATTTGTCTCACCCTAGGGTGGGTGCTGATTGGCCATACCGCCGTTAGGGCTGAAGACTTTCAGCCCCGTAATGGCGTGGTGATTGACACCCGCACCCCCCAAGACGGCATCACTATCTTTGTGCGGGAAGGCCCCCCCAACGTTTCTGGGTTGGGCTATAGCTTGGCGGCCCCGATCTGTTCGGTCAATGACGGCACCACATTCACCGCCCAAGAACGCCGCAGTTTGATTAACGGTGAGCTGTGGTATCGAGTCACCATTAACCAAGTGGTTCCCGCCACCGCCGCCTGCCCCGAGCCGCCGTTTCCAGGATGGATTATCGGTCAATTTGCCAATGGGGACCAGGTGGTTAATCTGGGGGAACCGATCCCCAGCCCTGACCCGACCCCGAGTCCTGACCCAACG
>JAQCKL010000490.1 GCA_027592485.1 Cyanobacteriota bacterium | reverse complement strand
ATTCGGGGGCCAGGCGGGGTGGGGCGACAGTTGGGGGCAGAGCACTCTCAACGGCTAGAGGCTTACTTCCAGGCGGTGCCCGGACTTAAAATTGTGGCCTGTTCCACCCCCCGCAACGCTAAGGGACTACTCAAGTCCGCCATCCGGGACAACAACCCAGTGTTGTTTTTTGAGCATGTGCTGCTCTATAACCTCAAGGAAGATCTCCCTGACCACGAGTATTTGGTGCCATTGGATAAGGCCGAAATCGTCCGTTCCGGGAAGGACGTGACGATCTTGACCTACTCCCGGATGCGCCATCACGTCACCCAAGCCGTTAAGGGATTGGAAAAGAAAGGGTTTGATCCAGAGGTGATTGATCTGATTTCCCTAAAGCCCCTAGATTTCGGCACCATTGGCGACTCCATTCGCAAAACCCACCGGGTGATTGTGGTGGAAGAGTGCATGCGCACCGCTGGGGTGGGGGCGGAGATTGTTGCCTCTATCAACGATCGCTTCTTTGACGAACTCGATGCCCCGGTCCTACGCATGTCCTCCCAAGACATTCCCACCCCCTATAACGGGATGATGGAGAGTCTCACCATTGTCCAGCCTAAGCAAATTGAAGAAGCGGTAGAAAAAATGATGACCCTGCAGGTGTAACCCATGATTGGCAAACAACGGTGGTTACTAGCATTGATTTTGGGCTTGGCCTTGGCATCGATGGTGATTCTCCATCAGATTCCCACCCGTTTGGGCCTAGACCTGCGGGGTGGCACTCAGCTCACTCTTTTAGTCCAGACCACAGAAGAAATTCCCGAGATTACCAGCCAAGACCTAGAGGCGGTGCAAAGGGTGATCTCCAAACGGGTAAATGAGCTGGGGGTGTCAGAGACTTCGGTACAGCAGTTGGGTCAAAATCAACTGCTGGTGCAGCTCCCTGGGGTAAGCGATGCGGACCAGGCCAGGCGAGTGCTCGGGGAAACTGCCCGTCTGGAGTTTCGAGCCCAGAAGCCAGGGACTGAGCAGCAATTTGCCATTGAGAACCAAATTCTGCAACAGCACCGCTTAGAGCTGGTGACCCTACAAAGTCGGGCGGATACCGAAACCGCTGAGGAGGCTTCTGCCTCGAATACCGCCCCTGAGTCGGATGCCTCTGAAACAAATGCCTCTGGGGCAGAGGCCAGCAGCCCGGAACAAGGGGCTGCCATCGAAGCCGTGCAGCAGGCGATCCAGCAGAGTAATGAGGCGATTTCAGGCTTATTTGCCCCCGCCGACCTAACGGGCCAGAGTCTCACCGACGCCTTTGCTCGCCCCATGGGCAATACCAACCGCTGGGAGGTGGTGATTGAATTTAACGGTGAGGGGTCGGCCCTGTTTGCCGCCATCAGCCGCGATATTGCCGGAACTGGGCGCAGCATCGGTATCTTTCTGGACGATCGCCTAATCAGCTCTCCCACGGTGGATGTGCAATATGCCGAAACGGGCATTACCGGTGGGGGAGCCGTTGTCTCTGGCAGTTTTGATGCTGAGGGGGCCAGCGATTTGGCCATTCAATTGCGGGGTGGAGCCTTGCTGCTACCGGTTGAGGTGGTCGAGATCCGCACCGTCGGTCCGACCCTGGGCCGCGACAGTATCCAACGTAGCCTTTACGCCGCGATCGCGGGGTTGGTGCTGGTACTGATTTTCATGGTGGCTTACTACCGATTGCCCGGTGTCTTAGCCGATATTTCCCTTGTGGTTTACGCCCTACTAACCTGGGCCGCCTTTAACCTGCTGGGGGTCACCTTGACCCTGCCAGGGATTGCCGGTTTTATCCTCAGTATTGGCATGGCGGTAGATGCCAATGTGTTGATTTTTGAGCGTACCCGTGAGGAGTTGAGAGCCGGTAAAACCCTGTATCGCTCCGTAGAATCAGGGTTTTACCGGGCCTTCTCCGGCATCCTTGATAGCAACGTCACCACCCTAATTGCCTGTGCTGCCCTCTTTTGGCTCGGGGCTGGATTGGTGAAAGGATTTGCCCTCACCTTAGCGATCGGCGTCATGATCAGTATGTTTACCGCCATTACCTGTAGCCGCACCTTGATGATGTTTGTGGTGTTGGGGATGCCTCAGTTCCGAAAAACCGAACTCTTTTGCCCTGGTCTGCCCCAGGACCCTTCAAAATCATGACGTTAAAGATTATTCAGCGGCGCTCCCTCTGGTGGACAATTTCGAGCCTCGCACTGCTGGTGAGCTTGATCGGCATGGGGCTTTGCTTTCAGCAGTTTGGTGCACCCTTACGGCCGGGGCTCGACTTTGTTGGTGGTACCCGTCTGCAGGTGGCGCGCAATTGTGCGGTCGCGACCTGCAATACCCCTATCGAAGCGGGTACGGTGCGGTCTGTACTAGCAGAGCAAGGTCTAGAAGCCAGTGTTATCCAGGTCGATGGCAGTGGCGGTCAGAGCGTTTCGGTCCGTACCCGTAACCTAGCACTAGAGGAAGAGGCGAATCTCAAAGCGTCCCTCGAAACCGCCATTGGTCCCCTCGACCCCCAGGCCACCCAAATTGACTCGGTGGGGCCGGTGATTGGCAAACAATTGTTTGTCTCTGGCCTATTGGCTTTGCTGGTGTCTTTTGCCGGGATCGTCGTTTATCTGAGCTTGCGGTTTCAGCTCGACTACGCCCTATTTGCGATCGTTGCCCTGCTGCACGACGTCCTGTTGACGGTAGGTTTGTTTGCCTGGCTGGGGGTTTTGCTGCAGGTAGAAGTCAATAGCCTATTCATTGTGGCTTTGCTCACCATTGTGGGCTTTTCGGTAAACGACACTGTGGTGATTTACGATCGCATCCGCGAAAACATTAGCCTTCATCCTGAAAAACATATTGATGAAATTGTGGATGAGGGGGTCAACCAGACCCTGGCCCGCTCGATCAACACAACCCTAACCACGGTGCTGACTTTGGTGGCCATTGTCCTATTCGGGGGAGAGACCCTGAAATTCTTTGCCTTAGCCTTGATTGCTGGGTTTGTGTCAGGGGCCTATTCCAGTATTTTTGTGGCCAGTACGTTACTGGCCCTCTGGCGAGAGCGCTTTGGTCAAGTCAGGGTGGCGGCTGCTGAGCCAACTGCAGCCGCGAACGAAAGTCCCTAGTCCGGTGCTCGATGCCTGTGCCCTCTTCGCTGCCAACATTGAATTCTTTTTCAACGGCTCAACTAGAGCAGCGCTGGCGATCCTGGATGAGACGTTTGTGGTGGCTGACTTTGGGCCTCTGGCTGACGGTCGGTTCCGCCAGTCTCTGGAATCTACGACGGACCTTTGAACAGTTGAGCGTTTATTTTACTTGGACCGCAATTCGCTACGGTCTTGCCTTTAACCGTCCAGCAGCGGCGGGTCTAGGGCTGTGTTTAGGCATGACCGTTGTTCTATTGGTGCGGGAGAGTCGCCATTTAATCTGGGGACTGAGTCGCCGCGATCGCGCCCAATTGAGCCAAGCCCTCCACCAAAGCAACAGTCGCCAGTAAAGAAAAACGTACTTCTACGGAAAGGTTTCTCTCTATTCATTGTTGACGCCATACAAGGTTGCGTAAATCTGGCGAAGTCATTACCTCCTATTCTGACGACAATGGGAACAATTCTGGAGAACGCATTCCAAGGTGATCAGACAGCTCTAAGGGGGCAACTTTGGGTTGGCTGAAACCTTTTTCAAGAAAGCGTCCTTACAGTTAAATGCCTGATCCCGGGGGCTTTATGGGGTCAGGCATTTTTCTTTTTAGGGTAGACAACGCGGCTATGGTGAGATTGCCTTGCCGGCGCGAGTTCAAAGATGGGTCTTTCAAAGATGGGTCTATAGCCGTCGCCACTTAGGTTAAGACGTTACCACCTTGAGAACGTGCTCCATCGCATCTCTTA
>JAQCKL010000489.1 GCA_027592485.1 Cyanobacteriota bacterium | reverse complement strand
ATTCAGTCAATATCACGGATTCTTCCATCAGGTGGATCCTCGACGTCTACTTTAATTGGGTTACCCGTAGATGTCTCACCTATGTTGTCACGTTGGGCTGGGATAGGTCAGATTGACCCACACCACATCGGCAAGACCTTGCGGAAAAAGATCGAGATCGCCCCGCTCTGGCTGCAACCAGACTTGGCCATGGGCTTGTACCGTAGTGGGGGTTTCCCCGAGCCAATCATTGAAAATAGCGATGTCGTGGATTGCCAAGTCCCAGAGCGCATCGACATCCTGGCGTACCGGCCCCAAATTGGTGCGGGTGGCATAGCCGTACCGGAGCGTGCCTAAGGCTTTGTCAGCTAGCAGCGATCGCCCCTTTTCAACCACCGGGTGAAATAAATATGTATGGTCAACCACCAGTTGTCGATTGTGGGTTTCGGCCAGTTGGCAAAGAGTTTCGCACTCTGAGGCATCGAGGGTGAGGGGTTTTTCCGCTAGCACATGCTTTCCCTGGGTCAGGGCGGCCCGAATCAGCCCATAGTGGGTGGTGGCGGGGGTGGCAATCACCACGCCATCGATATCAGATCGCGCCATCACCGCTTCCCAATCGGCGGTCAACGTTACGGTGTCGGCCAGCTTAAACTGTTGCCGTACCTGTTCTAATTGGGCGGGTCGAGGATCGACCACAGCGACTACCTCGGCGTCGGGAAGCGCTAAAAAATTCCGCAACAGATTCACGCCCCAACGGCCTACCCCAAAAACAGCCAATCTTAAGGGTGGGTTACTCATGGTGTTTTAGCATCATTGCCAGGATCAGGGTTGAAAGCATTCTGCATGGCTTGGTAAGCGACTTGAGCGGCTTGCTGCTGAGCCAACTTGATCGATCTGCCTTGCCCTTTGCCCCAGCATCGTTCTTGGAACCAGACCTCCGCTTGGAAGCGGCGGGCATCACCGTGGACTGGGTTGACTTCGGTCGTGCGGTAATCGGGCAGCGCTTTGCAGTGCGCTTGGGTCAACTCCTGTAGGGCGGCTTTATAGTTTTGTCGAGCTGGGTCTTGGCGGAGCTGTTCGGCTAAACGATCTAGATGGGGATCTAGCCAAGGTCGCACCAGACTTAGATTGCCCCGACTCAGGTACAGAGCAGCCAAAATCGCCTCAACCACATCTGCTAGGCGCGAATCACGGGCGGCCAGATCGCCGGCAGCACTCGGTGCAATTTGGAGGAAGGGTTCTAAGCCCAGATGATCGGCCAGAGCGGTGAGGGTGCGATCGCTCACCAAATGCGATCTCAGCGCCGACAACTCACCGACGGTGGCGTCGGGATACCGTTCCCTCAAAAACTCAGCAGCGGCTAGGCGCAGTACTGAATCCCCCAGGAACTCTAGGAATTCGTTGTTGTGGATGGGGGAAACGGAGGAATGGATAAGGGCTTGTTCGAGTACAGCCCAATTAATAGCCGTGGTTTCGGTGAGACCGAGGCGGGCAATGCAGCGGCGGAGGGCTTGGGAGGGTGGGGGCAAGTCAGTCATGGGGATGGTTTAGGTGCCACGGGCGATCGCTAAAATCCGCTCTGCCACCGGTTCGTTTACCGGCATCACCGAGAGCCGATTCCCCCGCTTCACCACCAGCAGTTCCTCTGGCGTAAACGTCGCCTTGAGCTGATCTAGGGTAATGGCATTCGCAAAGGTTTCTTGGTAGCCCACCTTGACGGTACGCCAGCGGGGATTATCGGGGGGAGATTTAGGATCGTAGTATTTATGGGCCGGGTCAAACTGGCTCGGATCGACAATATCGGATTCAATGATGGTCATCAAACCGACGATGCCGGGAGGCTTCGTGTTGGAGTGATAAAAAAAGGCTAGGTCCCCCACGGCCATGGTGCGTAGAAAATTGCGGGCCTGATAGTTGCGGACCCCATCCCAAATTTCCGTGGGATCTCGGGCCAAATCATCAATGCTATACACGTCTGGTTCAGACTTCATTAGCCAGTATTGCATCGGTCGGCAGGGCCTCTAAAAGGGTGATTTGGGTGGAGTTGCTAGGGGTGAGGACCACCAGACGGCGATCGCCTGCGTGGGAAAAGGTAATGGTCAGGGGCTCAGGGGGAAGGTAGTGCAACCGCTCAGCCCATTCGATCGCCACAATCCCCGGAGCAAATTCTATCCCGTCCCAGTAGGCTTCTAGAAACAAACCATCAACAGCGGCCCCTTCCAAGCGATAGAGATCCACGTGATAAAGCGGCAAGCGACCGCTATGGTACTCGCTAATGAGGGTAAAGGTGGGACTATCAATGGTTTCGGGAACCTGCAATCCTGTGCCCAGCCCTTTGACAAAGGTAGTTTTGCCACTGCCGAGATCCCCTTCTAGCAGCAGGGTGGTACCAGCGGCAAGGTGTTGACCGAGCCATTGGCCCAGGCGTTGGGTCGTGTTGGGGTTAGGAAGCCGAAGACGAATGGTGTGGGCCATGGGGGCAAGTAAGTTTGCCGATATATAGCTGGGGCCAGAGAGCCTTCGGCACGCTTCAAGATCAAGGTCTTTATCCATAGGCTTTCTGGCGTAGCCAATGCCGCAAGCTTTGCGGCATTGGCTATAAAACCATAAAACAGGGATGCCCCATTCGGAACATCCCTGCGCAACAGATCCCAACCCAGATGGGGTTAGGCTGTAGATTGTTGGCCCTTAGGCAAAGCTCACCTCAATATTGGCAACGTCAGCCATGGTCAGGTTCTGAAGCTTTAAGGTGCCGCCATAGCCGCTCAAGTCGATCTTCAGACCACCGCTATATTGGCTGATGCTACCCAAGTCGCTGAGGCTGCTGACGCCAGAACCATAGCCCTTGAACATCAGTGTATCTTCGGCAGTGTTGAAGTCCTTAACGGTAACGTTGTCGCAGTAGCGCAGGCTCTCTCCCTTCTTGAAGTAGAAGATGTCGCAGCCTTCGCCACCCTTCATATAGTCGTCGCCGCCCTTGCCATCGATGAAGTCGTTGCCGTCATCGCCATAGAGACAATCGTCCCAGCAGCTGCCAGTGACCTTGTCATAGCACTTTTTCTCAGCTTCAGGGACTTCAACAATTGCGAGAAGAGGTTGAGTATCAGTGATGTGATCACCTGCCTCTCGACCAAAAGCTCCATCATCCGGGGGAATCAAGAGGACAGTCATTTTTTCATACTCACCAGGGATGAAGTTATTCCCGTTAGTCTCAGCCTCGCTTACAAGTAGTTGGACATTGAACGGGTCTGATGCGCCTTGAGCGTTCTTAGGATCACTAATAAGTGTCCAAATTGCTTCCTGCAAATCACCAGCTGTAAACTCGACCCCGTACGTATCTCCGAGAGCTTGTAAATCCTGGTTAATCAGCCAATTGACTGAATCTAGTTTATCCGTGTCAATTAAACCCTTTGCCAAGGTATCATCCAAGCCATTTTTCCAAGCATCAACGCTGGAGACCACAGTCGCGGTAACAGGCTCATCAATGTTAAGACTCAGAGGTGAAACAGCACAGAAAGCATCAAATAAGTTGTTACCATCTGTGGCAACTCCTCCGAGCCCCTCAACCGTGATGTCAAAGTAGCTGGCACCCTCTCCATCGGTGTAGTTTGTGCCGAAACCCTCATTAAAGGACACTAAAGCACTGCCGCCAGTAAGCCTGAAGGTTACAGTGTCAGGCAATAAATCTTCTAATGCCTCAATTGGGTCTTCCTCAATACAGATGGTGTCGGAGCCACAGCCACCGCCTTTGCCCCAGCCGCCTTTGCCCCAGCCGCCTTTGCCCCAGCCGCCTTTGCCCCAGCCGCCTTTGTTCCAGCCGCCTTTGTTCCAGCCGCCGCCTCGCCCCCACCCAGAAGACTTGCCCCATTGAGAGGAGCGGCCATTCCAGCCAAATCGGCC
>JAQCKL010000009.1 GCA_027592485.1 Cyanobacteriota bacterium | reverse complement strand
GTCATCACTGAACATTACCATTGCAGCTAATGGCTCGCCAGCTAAAAACGAAACGTTGGCAGTTACAAATAATTTTCTCCAGCAGATCTTCCAGTACTTACCCCGCATTGGTGGGGCGGCGGTGTTGCTGGCGATCGCTTGGGCCACCGCTACCGTGGTCAAAGTGTTGATCACCCAAGGGTTGGCCCGGTTTAACCTGGATGATCGTCTCGCCGAGCAAACCGGTCAAGCGCAGAGCCCCTTTGTCCTCAATGAAACCATTGGAAATATCCTCTATTGGTTCATTTTCCTGCTCTTCCTTCCCTTGGTTCTGAGTGCCCTTGACCTGCCAGGGCTCTTGGCACCGGTTGAAGGCCTGATCAACCAGTTCCTGCAAGCCATTCCTCGGATTGCCACCGCCAGCATTATTCTGGTGATTGGCTGGCTGATTGCTCGGATCGTGCGGGGCATCGTCACCAACTTGCTCAAGGCCACCCGTGCCGATGAGGTGGGTACCAAGATTGGCCTCGCCCCTGCCGGAGCAGAGGGTGTCTCTCTGTCTGGGCTGCTCGGCACCATTGTTTATGTGCTGATTTTGCTGCCCTCAACGGTGGCCGCCCTCAACGAATTGGACATTGAGGCCATTTCAGGGCCAGCAATCCTCATGCTGGAACAGATTTTGGCCGCCATCCCCCAGATCATCACTGCCGGTGTGGTGTTGGTGGTGTTTTACGTGATCGGTCGGTTTGTGTCTGAGCTGCTGACCAATGTGTTGTCGAGCGTTGGCTTTGACAATATTCTCACCATTCTCGGCTTGCCCGAGCTCTCTAACATCGCTACCGATGCGACGGTTCTTAATGCCGAGGGCCAGCCCGACACCCGAGTGCAAGGGAGTGCTAAGACCCCCTCTGAAATTGCCGGTCTTTTGGCCTTAGTGGGGATTGTCCTGTTTGGGGCCATCACGGCGACGGAAATCCTGCAGTTTGCTGCCCTCACTGACATTGTGCAGGCGATTCTGCGGGTATCTGCGCAAGTATTGAGTGGCCTTTTGGTCTTTGCCGTGGGTCTCTACTTTGCCAACCTAGCCTTCCGGTTAATTCGCAGCATGGGCACCAGCCAATCTACCTTCCTGGCCCAAGCCGCCCGGATTGCCATCATCACCCTGGTGGGAGCGATGGGTCTCCAACAAATGGGCGTGGCGACGGATATCGTCAATCTTGCCTTTGGCCTACTGTTAGGGGCGATTGCCGTGGCGATCGCCATTGCCTTTGGTCTCGGTGGCCGGGATATTGCTTCTGAGCAAATGAAAGCTTGGTTGGACAACTTCAAAAATGGTTGATGTCTAACCGTTAGCGGTCATTTCACCCTTTAAAGGAATCCCCCTCGACCATACAGTGGTTCGGGGGGGATTCCTTTAGCTATCTTCGTCATCCTCGTCATCTAGCACATCATCAATGGTGACGGGCTCCTGATAGAGCAAGATCGTAAAGGTGACCGTTGAGCCCAACCCGTCCCCCATACTAATGAACTTGACGACCCCACCCATGCCTTCCACTAGCTTTTGGGAAATGGCCAGCCCTAAACCGGTGCCACCATATTGGCGGGTGCGTTCCCCATCCACCTGGCTAAAGGTTTGAAAAAGCCGGTCTTGCTTTTCTAGGGACACACCAATGCCCGTATCAATCACGCTGATTTTGACAAATCCGGGCCAGGTGTGGTTCTGGAACTCAACTTTTTGGAGCTTGATTTCGCCGTTGATGGTAACGCTACCTTCATGGGTGAATTTGATCGCATTACCCACCAAATTGAGCAGCACCTGCAGCAACCGCTGGTAGTTGCCGTTGACGATGATTTCATCGCGGGTTTGGGGCAAGTTGATGTCGAAATAGAGCCCCTTGCGTTCGGCCTGGGGACGGGTGAAATCGTCAACGGCCTGACACAGCTCTTTCAGATTAAAAGGCTTTAGATCGATCTGCATTTTGCCCGCTTCGATCTTGGCGATATCGAGCACGTCGTTGATCAGATTCAGCAGGTGCAGGGCTGATTTGTGGGCCTCCGCAATAAACTCTTGCTGCTCCTGAGGATCATCGGCCATACCGTCTAAAACCAGCTTCAGAAAGCCGATCATGCCGTTGAGGGGGGTGCGCAATTCGTGGGAGGTATTGGCCAGAAATTCGCTCTTCAGGCGCGAAGCCTCTTCTGCTTGGTGACGGGCCTCTTCCAGCTCTTCATGTTTTTCTCGAAGCTGTTGATTGCTGTGCTGCAGCTCGGTGGCCAGGGCTTCACTTTCACCAAAGAGACTGGCGTGGGCGATCGCGGTGCCCACCTGATCAGCCAGCTCGCTCACCAACTCTAAGTCTTCAGAATCCCAGGGATCTTCCTCATCGGCTAGGTGCATGATGATCAACCCATTGGGCTGATCTTGGTAGCGGGTGGCCACAACCAGCATCGGCCCCCCATCGGCGGCAGGTTCTGGCATCCAAGTCTCGACAATGGGCTGAGGAGAAGTCAGGGCCTTATTTAGACAGGGATACTGCTCAAGGGATAGGATTTGCCCCTGCCAACCGGTGAGATCCGGCTGGCAACATTCTGCCACCACTCGTATCACTGGGTCGCCGGGTTGGTAGGCGGCAATCAAGCCTCGATCGACCGAAAAAATTGCCCCTAAGCCATCGACCGTTTGCTTATAGATGGTTTCTAGATTAAGGGTGCGCCGAATTTTCCAGGTGAGTTGGGTGAGTTGACGGCTATGGTCTTGGGGATTTTGGGAGGGGGGCAGGTCTTCGCTGGTGGCTACCTGTTGCACCTGCATCAGGCCCATTACCGTGGCCGCGACATCTCCCATCGCAGGCAAGGGATGGAGATGGAGACTGCCCCGGAGGCGATAGGCTTCTAACACCAGCTCGCAGGGTAACGTTGCCGCTTGGGTAGGGGGTATGGGCTGCTTGAGGGCCGTGGAGAGGGTAGATCGCAGCGAGTCTACGACTAAATTGGCCAGGGGCTGCCCCAAAAACTGGCTAATGCCCAGGCCACAATGCTCTGCGAGGGGCCACCCCAAGGTCAGGAGTTGCCCTTCTGCATCTAGGGTGAAGACCAAATCAGGGTTGCGTAGCCGCTCTGGCCCTGGCTGCATGCCGCCAGCGGGGGCAGGATCATCCAAAAGGGCAACATCCTCAGGAAAAGATGGGGAGGCGGCAAAGGCAGTCATGGTCAGGCTCTGTAGAAGCAAAGGGTCAAGATGGGAGGCAGTTCATTCAGGTTTCGAGAACGTTCTTCCGTAGACTGGCTTAGATCCAAGTTGATTCTAAGTTGCCCAAATCTCAGGCCGTCCTGTCGGCAGGGCACGAGGCTTATGCTAGCAGCCCCCTGTTCAGGCAAGCCAGTTTGGCATTCAGGGTCAACATCCCTTCGTCATAGTCCTGATTTTAAGTCTTGCTTTTAAGTCTTGCGTTTAGGACCACTTCCCGTTCTGGTCGACAGTTCCCATTAAGATAAATCAAAGGCTATCGGATGATGACCCCTTCTCTATGACCGACGCACCCGTTTCCCTGATTCGCAATTTTTGCATTATTGCCCACATTGACCATGGCAAGTCGACCCTGGCCGATCGCCTCCTCCAAAAAACGGGGACCGTGAGCGATCGCAACATGAAGGCCCAGTTTCTCGACTCTATGGATTTAGAGCGAGAGCGGGGGATCACCATCAAGCTACAGGCGGCGCGGATGAACTATACCGCCCGAGATGGCCAAGCCCATGTGCTCAATTTGATCGACACCCCTGGCCATGTGGACTTTTCCTATGAGGTGTCTCGCTCTTTAGTGGCCTGCGAAGGGGCCTTGCTGGTTGTGGATGCCTCCCAGGGGGTCGAGGCCCAAACCCTAGCCAACGTTTATTTGGCCATTGAAAACAATCTGGAAATCATTCCGGTCCTCAACAAAATCGATTTGCCAGGGGCTGACCCAGAGCGTATCAAACGGGAGATCGAAGACATCATTGGGTTGGACTGCAGCAACGCAATTCAGGCCTCGGCTAAGGCGGGCATCGGCATCGATGAGATTTTAGAGGCGATTGTCTACCTGGTGCCGCCCCCCGCTGACACGGTGACAGAGCCCCTGCGGGCCTTGATTTTTGATAGCTATTACGATCCCTACCGGGGGGTAATTGTCTACTTCCGGGTGATGGATGGGAGGTTGCGTCGGGGCGATCGCATTCGCCTGATGATCTCCGGCAAGGAGTACGACATTGATGAGCTGGGGGTGCTCTCCCCCAACCAGGTCCAGGTGGACGAGCTCCACGCAGGGGAAGTGGGTTATATCTCCGCAGCGATCAAATCGGTGGAAGATGCCCGCGTGGGTGACACCATTACCCTGGTCAAAGCCCCGGCTACCGAGCCCTTGCCCGGTTATGTCGAAGCAAAACCGATGGTGTTTTGTGGGCTATTTCCCACCGACTCCGATCAGTTTGAAGATCTACGGGAAGCCCTAGAAAAGCTCCGTCTCAGTGATGCCGCCCTGCAATATGAGCCGGAAACCTCCAGCGCCATGGGGTTTGGGTTTCGCTGCGGCTTCTTGGGACTGCTCCACATGGAAATTGTCCAGGAGCGCCTGGAGCGGGAATATAATCTGGACCTGATTACCACTGCCCCCTCGGTGATCTATCGGGTCACCCTGATAGATGGGACCGTGGTTGAAATCGACAACCCCAGCACCCTGCCTGACCCCCAAGAACGGGAAACCATTGAAGAGCCCTATGTGCGGGTTGACATGATTACCCCGGAGGAGTTTGTCGGGGCGCTCATGGAGCTCTGCCAAGGCCGCCGGGGGGACTTCAAAGATATGAAGTACCTGGCCCAGGGCCGTACCTCTTTGATTTATGAGATTCCCCTCGCGGAGGTGGTGACCGACTTTTTTGATCAGCTCAAGTCGCGATCGCGCGGCTATGCCAGCATGGAATATCACCTGATTGACTACCGGGTCAATGCGCTGGTGAAGCTAGATGTGCTGATTAATGGGGACGCCGCCGATCCCTTAGCCACCATCGTCCATCGCGATAAGGCTTACTTTGTGGGCAGGGCCTTGGTCGAAAAACTCAAGGAACTCATTCCCCGGCACCAATTCAAGATTCCCCTGCAGGCGGCGATCGGCAGTCGGATCATTGCTAGTGAGAGTATCCCAGCCCTGCGCAAAGACGTATTGGCCAAATGCTACGGTGGCGACATCTCCCGGAAGAAAAAACTGCTGAAGAAACAGGCCAAAGGCAAAAAACGCCTCAAGTCTATCGGTACCGTGGATGTGCCCCAAGAAGCCTTTATGGCGGTCCTAAAACTCAATTGACAACCCCGACCCCGACCCAAACGCAGCGGTTCTGCTGGGGTGAATCTGCAGTCGGCAGGGATCCGTCAGAACAGGGCTTTTGCCAGTTCAGGGCTACCCCTGGGTCCAACGCTAATTTCCATCGGATTGGATAGGCTGAAATCGTTGATACAATAGGGTTTTGGGCATAATCCCTCAGGGCGGTCTGATATGCATCCTTAGGTTTTGGGTATTCCTGTAGAAAGCCTCAGATGCCTTTCAGAACAGATCCCTATGCGAATTTTAGTGACCGGTGGCGCTGGTTTTATTGGCTCCCATTTGATTGATCGTCTCATGGAAGCTGATTATGAAGTGCTCTGCCTCGATAACTTTTTCACAGGCCACAAACGCAATATTCAACATTGGTTCGGCAACCCTCGCTTTGAACTAATTCGCCACGACATCACCGAAGAAATTCGGCTAGAAGTGGATCAGATTTACCACTTAGCCTGTCCGGCTTCTCCCGTCCATTACCAGTACAACCCGGTCAAAACCAGCAAGACTAATTTCCTGGGCACCCTGCATATGCTGGGGTTAGCCAAGCGCGTTAAGGCTCGCTTCCTGCTGGCTTCTACGTCTGAGGTATATGGGGACCCCGATGTACACCCCCAAACCGAGGACTATCGAGGCAACGTTAATACGATCGGCATTCGCAGTTGCTACGACGAAGGCAAACGGGTCGCAGAAACCCTCGCCTTTGACTATCACCGTCAAAGCGGGGTGGATATTCGGGTGGCGCGGATTTTTAACACCTACGGTCCCCGGATGCAAGAACATGATGGCCGGGTGGTCAGCAATTTCATCGTCCAGGCCCTCCAAGGCATGCCCCTAACGGTCTATGGCGATGGCTCCCAAACCCGCAGCTTTTGCTACGCGTCTGACCTGGTAGAGGGGCTGATGCGATTGATGAATGGCGACAGCCAAGGCCCGATCAACCTCGGCAATCCAGACGAATACACCATTTTGGAGCTGGCTCAGGCCGTTCAAAAAATGGTCAACCCGGATGCGGAGGTTCAGTTTAAACCCTTACCCCAAGACGACCCCCGCCGCCGCAAGCCCGATATCACGCGAGCAAAAACGGCCTTGGGTTGGTCGCCGACCGTTCCCTTAGAACTCGGTCTCCAGAAAACCATTGAAGATTTCCGAGCCCGATTGTCAACGGCAACCCCCAGCCCGCTGGAGTCAGCGGCGGTTTCCTAGGGCAACCGCTCACAGCCTGAGTCGAACCCTAAAGTTACGATTCCTGGATGCAAAGCGGGCAAGATTTTCAGGCCCGATCAACCCCCTTTCCGGCCTGGGCATTCTAAACCTACCTGGACTGTTGCTGGGATGGATGTTGATTTGACAGTTTCCCTTTAGTGCGATTGAGGATTTACCCTATGCGTGTTTGTGTTATTGGAACCGGTTATGTTGGCTTGGTGACCGGGGTGTGCCTATCCCATGTGGGCCATGACGTCATCTGTGTCGACAACAACGAAGAAAAGGTTAAGTTGATGAAGTCGGGGCAATCCCCAATTTATGAGCCCGGTCTATCCGAACTGATGCAGTCTTCCATGGCTGCCGAACGACTGACCTTCACCAGCGATTTAGCCGCTGGGGTGAGCCATGGCGAAATTCTGTTCATTGCCGTGGGGACACCGCCCTTACCCACTGGCGAGAGCGACACCCGCTATGTAGAAGCGGTCGCTCGGGGCATTGGTGCCCATCTGAATGGGGGCTACAAGGTCATCGTGAACAAATCCACCGTGCCGATCGGCTCCGGTGACTGGGTTCGCATGATTGTGATGGATGGCATTGCTGAGCGGAAGAAAACCCTGGTGGGGGCGGGGGGACCCTCAGTGGAGGAACCCATCGAAGCTAAATTTGACGTGGTCAGCAACCCCGAATTTTTGCGCGAAGGGTCGGCGGTGTATGACACCTTTAACCCCGATCGCATTGTCCTCGGCAGCAATAATGACCAAGCCCTCAAGATGATGGAGGAACTCTATGCCCCCATCGTGGAGCGGAAATTTGCTGAAGACCAATCTTTGCCTCCGGTACCCGTCCTAGAGACGGACCTCAGTTCGGCAGAAATGGTCAAGTACGCCTCCAACGCCTTTTTGGCCACCAAAATCAGCTTTATCAATGAAGTCGCCAATATCTGCGATCGCGTCGGTGCCGATGTCACCCAGGTCGCCCAGGGTATTGGCCTCGACTCCCGAATTGGCAATAAGTTCTTGCAGGCGGGCATCGGTTGGGGCGGATCCTGCTTCCCTAAAGATGTTTTGGCCCTGATTCATACCGCTGATGACTACGGCTATGAGGCCGAGTTGCTAAAAGCCACCGTTAGCGTCAACCAGCGTCAGCGCCTAGTGGCCCTCGAAAAGCTCCAGCAGGAACTGAAGATCCTGAAGGGGAAAACCATCGGCCTGCTGGGACTCACCTTTAAGGCTGACACCGATGACATGCGGGATGCCCCCGCCCTGGGCCTGATTGAGCAACTCAATCGCCTCGGTGCTAAGGTCAAAGCCTATGACCCGATTGTCTCCCAGAGCGGCCTCCGTAATGGCCTTTCCGGGGTGATTGTGGAAACCGATCCAGAGCGCCTGGCCGATAGCTGTGATGCCCTCGTGCTGGTGACCGACTGGCAGCAGTTTGCCACCCTGGACTACAGCAAGATGGCCAAACTGATGCATACCCCTGCGGTCTTGATTGATGGCCGGAACTTCCTCAACCAAGCTGAGATGGAAGCAGCAGGCTTCCGTTATTTGGGCATCGGTCGTTAAGACAGTTCCTGATCAGGGCGGGGTTTGCTAGCCTTGGTGGGCCATGAACGCTGAATGCCGGCTCCACCTGCCCTGACAACGGGGGAATAGTTCTCTCGAAAATCAACTCAATCCCCCCAGAGGCAATTACGCCTGCTGGGGGGATTGAGTATCCACTTTCAAGGTGGTTGCATTTACGGTTGTACTATGGGCCACTTTGCTTAAGACATCGAGGATCGCTCTGAGCCTTAGCGCAGCAGCAAAATCGCAGTCTTGTCCTCACCGGACTAGCGACTGCTATGGGAACGGTCTAGCGAAGCTGCACCACGGCCTGATCGGCTAGGACCGTATTCCCTGTCAAGATATCCTCCACCGTAATTCGTAACATCCGATCGCCCCCCACCGTAAATAGCACCCGAACGCGATCGCTGCCGGGATTCCCCAAGGGCTCCAACCGGGCAATGGTGCGTCCCTGGGCAGTGTCATTCAAGGGTTGTACGGCAATGGCATCCTGTTGCTGTTGGCGGGTGACCAAGCGATCCCCCTCAAAAAAGACTTCGGTCGTGGTTGCGGCATCCGCATCCCCCAATTCCCCAATAATCAGTTCGATGCTGGGTTGCTGCTCCACCGAGGCCCCAAAAACCAGCTCCGTTGGTGCTGCCATGGGGTAAGGCTGCCCGGCGGGGATCACTGGATGCCAACCGTGGCGATTGTGGCGGCGGTCCCAATAGCGCACCCCATAACTGTGATAAAGAAAATCTTGGAGCTGAAGGCCCTGTTGGATCTGTAATGCGCCCTCAGCGACAGCGGTAAAGGGGCGATCTCTGCGAATTTTCTCCACTGGGAAATAGTTCTGCACCCATTGCTGTACCGCTGGAATTTGGGCTGTGCCCCCCACCAGCAACACCGCATCAATATCCTGTTTATCAATGCCCTGGCGACGGGCCTGCTGCAATACCTGCTCCATACGGTTGTCTAATCGTTCAAAAAAGCCCTGCTCTGTCAGCAGCGCTTCAAATTGGGTGCGGGTAAGACTCAACTCCCAGCTTTCTAAGGTCTCGTCATCAAAGTAAGCCTCAGCGGCACTGTCTTGGCTGGAAAGCTGAATTTTCAGGCGCTCTACTAGCCGCAGGGTCAATGGGCTAATGGGTAACGACTGCTGATTCCGGAAGTAGTCCGCGAGCCAGTTGTCCAGATCCGCGCCGCCCAGGTTTTCACCCGCTTTGGCTAGAACCCGCGCTGTTTGGGGACGCTGCCCTGAGGATTGGGCCATGGACTTTTGGCCCCACTTGAGGATGAAGCCCAACGGTTGCCGCTGGGGATTCGTGGCCAGTTGCACCAACGAGAGATCCAAGGTGCCACCCCCAAAGTCCACTACCAGTAGGGTTTCTTGCCCTTGGATGCCATAGCCCAGGGCCGCAGCGGTGGGCTCATCTAGGAGGCGAACTTGCTCGATCGCCAAGGCGTCACATACTTGACCCAGCCAGTTGCGATAGGTCTCGAAGCTATCAACCGGCACTGTCAGCACCAGGACATCGGTATCGGATTCTTGGGCCTTGGCGGCTTGAATCACCGCTGTCAAAAACCACTGCCCCAACTGCTCAAAGTTCAGGGCTTGACCATCTACATCGGGCAAAAACCCTTGAATGGCAGTGCCAATGCCCCGCTTGAAATTCCGGGAAAACCGAGGATCATTGGCGATATCTAACCCGCGATCTCGCACCGTTTGCCCGACCAATACCTGATCGGTGGCCGCATTTTCGACATAGAGCAGTGAAGGCACCAGGGCCGGGCTATTGGGGAGCATCTGAGCCAAGCCTGGCAACGTCACCACTTCGGGTTGTTGCGTGGCCCCATTCCAACGGGTGATCACCGTATTGGTGGTGCCAAAGTCGATCGCAAGGGTCATGGTTGGAAAGTGCTGGAGCGTCTCCCATTAACCCACCCCAAGGGTTGCAGAATCAAGCAATGGGAGGGGAGGGGTGATTCTCAAAAAGCGAGGATGTGGCGCTGGCGAGGTGCTGTGGGGTTGTCACGAGTAACCCTAGCTTAGGTTTCTTTTGAGGAAGGGGCTTGGACGAGGATGCGATCGCAAAAAAACAGCGTGCCAGCCGTTACACAGATCGGAATCGCCAGCAAATTCATCAGGGGGATGCTCACCAGGCCCAGGCACACCAGGCCGAAACTGGCACTGGCGGGAAAGCTGCCCAAAATCAGCTTCAGCTTTTGGCGAAACTTGAGCCGTCGCCGTTCTAGCGCCGCATCAAACATATCCAGACATAAAATCAGGGTGGCTAAGGAGAGCCCGCCCACCGTGGCAATGGTGGTGCCCAACCCTGGCAACAGATTGCAGGCCAGTAGGGGCAGGCCAATGGCTACCAGCAACACCAGCTTTTTGAGCTCAAATAAAATGGCCCGACGAATATCCCGCAGAATCGACCCTAGGGTGAGGGGCTCAGCTGGGGGCAGTTGCCCCACTCGCAGGGACTCTAGCTTTTCGGAGAGCTGCCCATAAAAAGGGGAACCCAAAATTACCCCGAACTGCAGCAGTACCAGTCCCGTCACCAAAAACATCAGCAGCACCAGCACCCCCTGAATAATGGGGGCCAAGATTTGCAACCCTGTATCCAGCCAGGCGGGTTCGACCCAGTCGACGAGATGGGCCATCCAGTGATCAATTAACCGCAGTCCCCACCACACACTGCTGGCGTAAAGGGTGATGCCCAAAAACAGATTCAGAATCACTGGGGCAATCACATAGGGACGCAGGGTGGGGTGTTGCCATAGGACCTGCACCGCTCTTAAGGGATAGGTCAAACCCACCACCGCTCCGGCTAAACACCCCCCGCGAGGTTGCAAGATCTGCCCCCCATTCACTCCCCCCATCACTTCAGTTCCCTCTACTGACCCTATGCCCTTCATATCTTGCCGTGAATTCTGTCTCCGGGTCATTTATCGGTTTCCGGATTGCCGTACTGCTTTGAGAAGAAAGGATTGTGGCGTATACCAGGATTAGCAATGCAACAGTGGACTCGATTTTATGGCTGGGCTGGGCTCTTTGCCCTGGCTGTGGCGATGGTTGGCATCACCCCAGGCGTGACTGGAGCCGCGCTGGAGTTTGAGGCCGCGTCAGAAACGCCGGAGCTGATCAGCCGGGGCAATTATCGGAATCATCGCTATCGCGGTACGGGGCGACGTGAGGTGTTGGCCCTCAATCGGGGCAGTGGCCGACTGGTTGGCTAGCCGCACAAACAGCTATAGGTAACGGGCTGCCCCCAAGCGCTAGCTGAGATCGCTCGATTTGCCAAGTTTTCCAAGCGGATGAGACGCACACTCAAGAGTGTGCGTCTCATCCGCTTTTAGGGTTTGGAAATCGCCTCCCCCGAGATCCATGGCGCTAAAGCTGAGGGCAAAGCGGCAGCCAACTGGCTGGGGCTACAGCCGAGTTCGGTGTGGGTGTGGGCGATCGCCCGCCCCGTCATGCCATGCCACCAAACCCCTGAGATCGCTGCCGAGAGCATTGCCTGTTCTGGGGTCTGCCCCGGACGCTTCATCTGCTGGGCCATTAACCCCCCAATCAAACCGGTGAGCACATCACCGCTCCCCCCCCGCGCTAGGGCAGGGGTGCTGTCTGCCATGATCCATTGACGCCCTTTAGGAGCGGTCACCGTACTGTTCGCCCCCTTCAGGATTAGACCGGTTTGGGTGCCTTGGATCGCAAGCTGGGCCGCTGCGATGGGATCCAGGGTACGATCTAGCGCTGTGGGAAATAAGCGCCGAAATTCCCCTAGATGGGGGGTGAGTAGGGTGGGGGCTGCACGGTTGGCTAACCCTGCCAACGCAGGCTGGATGGCAACCCAATTCAGGGCGTCAGCATCCAGCAAGAGCGGGGCCGTATGTTTCAGAATTGCCGTCATCACTGGGCCAATCGCTGGGGTCATGCCCGGCCCGCAGGCGATCGCGTCGTAGTTCGTCTCCTGCCAATCTTCGGGTAAAGCGGCGATCACCCCATCCTCGGTTTCCTCGGCACCGATCACCAGGGCTTCCGGCAACTGTCCCAGCACCATCGCTTTGAGGCTTTCGGGCACCACCAGGGTGAGCATTCCCACGCCGCTCGCGATCGCCCCCTTCCCCGCTAGTAATGCTGCACCGCCATAACGATGGGACCCGGCAATCAGCAGCAGGTGACCGGCGGTGTATTTATGGGCTGTAGCCGATCGCGGTAGGGGTAAATGGGCGAGGGCGGTTTCATCGGTGAGCTGCTGGAGCGGTGGGGTGGGGCCTAAAACCGCAGCGATCGCCGACTCAGGAATATCAAAGGGAATCCGGTGAGCCTCGCCCCGATAGGCACGGGCAAGGTCTTGGAATAACCCCCGCTTCCAGAGCCCTAGGCAAAGGGTATGGGTCGCTTGGATGGCCGTGCCCAAGCTTGCACCGGTATCGGTGTGCAGCCCCGAGGGCAGGTCAATGCTAATCACCGGTCGCTCCCAACCATTGAGGGTGGCGAGGGTTTGGGCGATTTCGCCAATCAAGGGCCGCTCTAGGCCAAAGCCAAAACCCCCATCCACAATCAGATCGCAGGCCTGTAAATCCTCCAGGGCAGAGACGGTGGGAACGCCCAGATAGTTGAGATAGGCCCCATGGGCAGCGGTCAGATCCTTGCGCCGTTCTGTCAGATAAAGCACCTGAACCTGGTAGCCCTGATGGTGAAGCTCGCGGGCCACCACCAGGGCATCACCGCCGTTATGGCCCGGTCCCACCAAAAAACCGATGTGGGGGAACTGCAGGCAGGGATACTGCTGCACAATCCAGTCAGCAATCCGCCCCGCCACCTTTTCCATCAGCGCCGCCACTGGGATGCCCCCGGCAAACATATGGCCCTCAATGGCCCGCATTTGCCTGGCGGTAACGATGATGTGATTCATGGGCCTTGATGCTCCAGACCGATTCCTGACTTTTGTCGGTGTCCATCTCTATGCAGGACACCAACCCATTAGAACAAGGGGCTTAACCCTTCCAGTTTCTCGCCCCCTTGCCCCTTATGCCCCCCTGCGGCCCGTAATAGGGTTGGAACTATGCCCTCAGCACTATTTCTGCAATCGGATCTCGCCCCGCATGGTGTCTTCCACCTTGTCCACATCTTTACCGGTAATCAGCCTAGCCCCTTGGTTGCGGGTCAGGTAGCTCCACATCCACTGGGTCATCACCACCAACTTGTTGTCGAACTCAATCAAGTAAAAGATGTGAACCACCAGCCAAATCGTCCAGGCGGGGAAGCCGGTGAACTTAATCCAGTTGAGGTCAACCACGGCGGCGTTGCGGCCCACCACGGCCAAACTTCCGCTGTCTTTGTACTCAAATTTAGGGATCGGCTTATTCGCCACGCGATGCTGAATCAGCCTGGCCACATACTTGCCCCCCTGCATCGCCACCGGGGCCACCCCTGGTAAGGGTTTGCCGTCTGGCTGGTGAGCGTAATGGGCTAAGTCTCCGACCACGAAAATATTGGGATGGTTGGCAATGCTAAAGTCCGGCTCTACTATCACGCGACCACCGCGATCGCATTCAGCCCCGGTACGATCCGCCACAATTTTGCCCATGGCTGAGGCTTTGACCCCCGCCGCCCACAGCACGGTTTTGGTGCGTAACACTTCCTCGGCGTCACCACGCTTGAGGGTAATCAGATCCCCCTCAATGGAGGTCACGAGAGTGCGGGTGCGCACCTCTACCCCCAGCTTTGCCAAGGATTCAGCCGCATTAGCCGATAAATCTTCTGGGAACGGGGGGAGCACGCGGTCCATCCCCTCCACCAGGATGATCTTGGTTTCGAACGTATTGATATTGCGAAAGTCTTTTTCTAAGGTGCCGAAGGCCAGATCGGCTAAGGCCCCGGCCAGTTCTACCCCGGTGGGGCCGCCCCCCACCACCAAAAAGGTGAGTAGCGCCGCCCGCTTGTCGAGATCCGGTTCCTTCTCAGCTGCTTCGTAGGCCAGAAAGATTCTTCGTCTAACTTCCAGGGCGTCCTCAATGGTTTTGATGCTCGGGGCCATGGATTCCCAATGGTCATTGCCGAAGTAATGGTGGGTGCCCCCCGTGGCCACAATCAGGCTGTCGTAGGGAACGGTTTGGCCCCGCTTGAGGATCACCCGCTGGGTATCGGTGTCAATATCCACCACATCCCCCAGCAGCACCTTGGTATTAACCTGCTGCTTGAGGACCGCCCGCAGGGGGGAGGCTATATCCCCCGGTGACAGTCCGCCCGTGGCCACTTGGTACAGCAGCGGTTGAAACAGGTGAAAATTGCGCCGATCAATCAAGGTCACTTGGACCGGCGATCGCCCCAGGGATTGAGCCGCGTAGAGGCCCCCAAACCCGCCTCCCACAATCACCACATGGTGATCATCCGTCGCGGGCTCCGTGGGATATCTGGCCGCAACAACACCGGGCTGAGTGAGCAGATCGGTCATGGTACCTCTCTTAGCGGGAAAAGATTACAAACTCTTAATACCCTACCGAACCCGCAGACTCGCCAAGGTTTATCGCTGACTAATCTTGTGGATTTTAAGGAAGTTCGTGCCCTGGCGCAGACTGGCGGGAATTCCCCCCAGCATCAAAACCATGTCTCCAGGGGCGGTCATCTTTCTCTCTAAGAGGCAGGCTTCTGCCTGACTCACCATGGTTTCAAAGGTGCCCATGCGTTCATCAATCAAAATTGGCTTGACCCCCCACACCAAGTTCAACCGGTGATAGACATCGCGATCGGGGGTCAGGGCCACCACGGGGCTCTTGGGCCGCTCTGCCGCCGCGATCATGGCGGTGTATCCCGACTCAGTAAAGCTGACGATGCATTGCAGATCCAGGGTCTTGTCAATGGTCTTGAGGGCTTCGCTAAGGGCGTGAGTGGCGTCACTGGTTTCCGGGGGGTTATTCACAAAACTCAGCTCGGGCTCCACATCTTGGGCAATGCGTGCCAGCATCTGCACCGCCCGAACCGGGAATTTACCCACGGCAGATTCCCCGGACAGCATCACCGCATCGGTGCCGTCAATGATGGCGTTGGCCACATCACTGGCCTCGGCACGGGTCGGGCGGGGGTTGTGGATCATGCTGTCCAGCATCTGGGTGGCGGTAATCACCGGAATGCTCTTGCGGTTACAGGCTTGGATGATCCGCTTTTGCAGTAGGGGTACTTTCTCCGCCTTCATCTCTACCCCCAAATCTCCTCGGGCCACCATCACCCCATCGGTGACCGCCAGGATGGCGTCTAGATTGGCGATCGCTTGGGGTTTTTCGATCTTGGCAATCACCGGGGTCTCCGGGGCACCCAGCTCCACGAGCCGCTGCTTCAGGGCGACAATATCGTCGGCCCGCCGCACAAAGCTGAGGGAGACCCAGTCCACCCCTTGGGAGACCCCAAAGGCCAAGTCTTTTTCATCCTTCTCAGTCATGGCCGGTAGTTGCAAGCTCAAGTCCGGCAGGTTGACCCCCTTTCGGCTTTTGAGCAGTCCCCCTTGCACCACCCGGCAGGTCACCCGAGCCGGGGCGACCGTTTCAATTTTGAGTTCCAGGAGGCCGTCATCCAGCAGCACTTGCATCCCTGGCTCCGCCTCATCGGCCAGATAGGGATAGTCAATGGTGATATCGGTGGGTTGCTCCTCTTTGCCGGTGGGGACTAAGGTTAGGGTTGCCCCTTCGAGTAGTTCTATCCCCTCAGGTGCCAACGTTCCGACTCGAATCTTGGGACCTTGTAAGTCCTGAAGCAGGGTAATGGGGTGATCCGTTTCCCGAGAGACCTGCCGCAATAGATCGATCATGCGGGTGTGCTCTGCATAGCTGCCATGGGAAAAGTTGAGACGGGCGACACTCATGCCCGCATGCACCATTTGCAATAGGGTCTCGTGGGTGCTACTGGCAGGGCCAATGGTGGCCACAATTTTGGTGCGATGGAGCAGGGGCTTCATAGGAATACAAAACCTTTGGTGATTGGGCTGAATTCTGGTAAATAAGGCTGTCTATTCTTCGTCTAGGCCTAGGGGGAGAATAGGAGCAAGGGAGATTGGAGAATGTCTGATTTGTTCATCACTGCCGCCGCGAGGCTGGTGTACCTACACTAAGGAGAACCGACCACAATGCCCACGGTCCTAGACTACATTGCCAGGGCCGACGGAAAACCTTTCCCTTTGCGGGTTATAGATGATTTCATTGGAGCGGACTTTGCTGCAATAACCGCGATGTTGAATCGCTAGGCACTGATCCTGAACTGGGATTTTTATGGGGATGTCGCAAGGCCCTGTCAGGGTTCGGGCACAATAATCTATCTACCTACTGAGCTAAATGGCTGATCTCGACCCTGCTGCTTTTTCTGAAGCCGATCTGTCCATCCCCACTATGGAAGACATCCCGGCTTTAGGGATCAATTCCACCCTGGCAGAGTTACCCCTCCATGGGGTCAGTCTTGATTTAGATCACCCCGGCACTGATGCGGCCCATCAATTTGAGCTTGACCCGCAATTACCCGGCATTATTTTATATGACCAGCAAGGCTGCATTGGCTTTATCTCGCGGCAGCGGTTCCTAGATTACCTGTTGCGCCCTAAGGGGATCGATTTATTCCTCTCCCAGCCCTTACGGGTCTTGCAGAGCTATGCCCGGCTGAAGCCGCTGGTACTCGCCCAGAACACGCCCATTTTGGTGGCCGCTCAATTGGCCCTGCGCCGACCCATTGAATACCAGGGGGAACCGATTTTGGTCCGGCAGAGCCGCCGCCATGGCCAAAGGCCGGTTCTTAAGGACCATCTCCTCCTGAGCCCCCAGGATCTCAACCTGGCCCACTGGCAAATTCGAGGCATCGAAACCCAAATTCGCCATGAGCGTGCCCAAGCCCAAATGCTGCAAAGCGAAAAGATGGCGGCCCTGGGGCGATTAGTGGATGGGGTCGCCCATGAAATTCTCGATCCCCTGGGATTTATCTGGGGCAACTTAGCCCATGTGTCTAGCTACTGCAATCAGTTGATGGAAGTCATCACCGCCTATGAAGGCGCGCTGCCAGAGCCCCCCGTAGAGGTGCTGGATTTGCGGGAAGACATTGAGCTGGACTATTTGCAAACCGACCTGCCCCACACCATTAGCAGCATTCAGGGGGGGGCCGAACGGCTGAAGCAATTGGCTCTGAGTTTGCAAAATTTCTGCCACATTGACGAGGTCTACCCCAAACCCGCCGATCTCCATGAGCTGCTAGATAGTATTGTGTTGCTGCTCAAGAGTCGCCTCACCACCCGCATTGAGGTGGTTCGAGACTACGCCCCTTTACCGCCAGTCACTTGTTTTGCGGGGCAGTTGGGGCAGGTTTTTATGAATATCTTTATCAACTGTGTCGACGCCTTACTAGAACAAACCGTGCGGCGGGATATCTCTGCTGACTTGGGGGAAGCGATTCAGAAAGGCCATTTCTTCGAGGTTATGGAGACCCCAAAAATCACCATCACCACTTGCATGTGTGTCCCTCCCAAGGAAAATCATCAAGACTCCCAGCGGTGGATATCGATCACCATTGCAGATAATGGGCCGGGGCTCTCCTCCGAGGCCCAAGCCCAGGTGTTGAAGTCCTTTTCGGTGGAACAGCGCCTAGAGAAGGAAACCAACTTGGCCATGAGCTATCGCATCATCACGGCCAAACATGGAGGGCGGTTTTATGTGCGATCGCGCAGTTTCTCTAGCCATGAGACCAACCCTGGCATCGGCACCGAATTTGAAATCCGCCTGCCCCTCTATGCCCGCAGTGGTGAACCTTAGGAACGTGCGGCTGGGATCAATGATTGCCCCGCAACGCCTTAGGCCCTAATCGGGGTCTTGAGGGGCCGCTAACGGAAGACGGCACAGGACCCGAGTCGGACCCGATGCGGCGGCGGCTGGGGTTGAGATCAGGGAAAAAGCACCGCCCATACGGGTCAGCAATAGCCGCACCAATTCCAAGCGCAGGCTCATCGGCAGCGATCGCTCCAAATCAAAATCTTCAGGGTCCGGTAGGGGGCACGGTTCTTGCCAGGTGCCGCCAGGGCGTTCGTCTTCTACCCAGATGTCGCAACTGCCGGCGGGCTGTTTTGGGGCCAAGGCAATGCGGATGGTGCCGCGATCGCAGGTTTCAATGGCCACCTCAATCAGGGTGACCAATACGGTGCTCAGCCAAGCGGGGTCCGCCCACACCTTCATAGGGTCAGCCGGGGGGGCTAAAACGAGACAGAGATTACGATTGGCCGCTTGCAGATGGGTAAGGGACTGCACCTTCTCAAACAAGGGTGCTAGGGCAACCCACTGCCCCTCAGGGTGCAGCCGTTCCCCCTCCAATTTGGAGAGGTAAATCAGAAAGTCCAGATGCTCTAGGAGCTTCAGGGCAGCCCCATGGGCTTCCGCCAGGAATTCAGTCTCTTCTTCACGGCTATCACAGAGCCCCTCCAGAATCATCTGGTGCATGCTGATGATCTTGCTGAGGGGCGATCTCAGTTCATGGGAGGTCCGGGCTAAAAAACCCCCGCGAAACAGGGCCAGTTCCAGGGCTTTGTAATAGGCGGTCGAGGTAGGGGACGATGCAGGTGCGGGCATGGGAGTGAAGAGGTGGAGGATTCAAGGAGTGAAGAAGTGGGGGAGTGAAGGAGTAGGGAGTGAAGAGGTGGAGGAGTGGGGGAGTGATGGGTTGGGCAAGTAGAGCGGCGACTCGAATCAACGTCAGCACGGGAAAAAATTGCCCTCCTCAGGAGGGGCTAAGGGGGGATGTTTCGGTCAGTTTTTTATCCTGAACGAAGGGTTCACTACTTCATCATAGGAAGCGTGTCTATCGCAACCGCCCCCTGCCGGAGGATCTGCCAGCCTGTATTCTGCCACTGCACTACGGTGGAGGGCTGGCCGGACCCATGGATGGGAAAGGGGCCGAGGGTTTGTTCCAGGGATGCCAGGGTCGAGTCGTCAAGTTGCAACAGCTCAGGGAACTGCTGGGCGATCGCAGCTCTCTCTACCAGGGCCGGTTGGCCAGAGCGATTGACGCTGGTGGTGGCGAGGGGGCCGGTCTGGGCAAGCAGATGGCGGGCCAGGGGATGGTCGGGGACGCGTATGCCTAGGGTGCCCGTTTGTTGGGGGTTCATGGCGGGGGGGAGGCGATCGCTGCCGGGTAGCACCAGGGTGAGGGCACCGGGCCAATGGCGGTCAGTGACCTGTTGCCACTGGGCTAGTTCATCGGCGGTGCCTTGCACGTAGGGCAGTAGGTCGGCGAGGCAGGCCCCCATCAGGATTAAGGGCTTATCGGGCGATCGCCCTTTGGCGGCGTAGATGCGATCGCCCTGATCGGGACGGGCAGCGAGAGCTGGGACTGTGTCAGTAGGGAAACTCCCTAGGGTTTTGCCGGTGCTGATCTGCGTAACCCATTCAGTTAACGAAACAAAAATCATCCTCAATTCAGTCCAATAATCCACCTTCTAAGCCCAGTGTAAGGCGGGAGTCACACCCGACTCAAAGCTTGTATAACGCCGCTAGACAAGCGACGGCCCAGCCGAACAACCATAAAATAAGAAAGAGATTCGCTTACTCAGTTCAGAGTTCAGTACAAGGGGGACTATGGAGCTATCGAGAGTCATTGACGAAATCAAGCGTATTCCCCAGGATCGGCTCTCCGAGGTTTACAGCTTCATCCATTGCTTTCGGCTCGGTCTGGAGTCAGGATCTCCCCAAAGTGATGTCAGTGATCTGGCGATCGAGTCAACTCAAAAATCGTCATCCCCACCGTCTAACTATGATTTTTCAGATTTAGTCGGGCGCTTAACCTGGCAAGGCGACGCGCTAGCTACCCAGCGGTCACTGCGCGATGAGTGGTAACCGTTACGTTCTCGATACCAACGCCATCGTTGCTCTGTTGCAAGGCAATCTTGCCGTAGCTCAGCTCCTACAAGGGGCTGAGTGGATTGGTATCTCAGTGATTAGCCAGATTGAGTTTTTGGTGTTTTCGGGACTCACCGCAGGCGATAAGGCCCTGTTCCAGCAATTTCTAGAGCGGGTCGAAGTCATTAACCTGGCCTCTGACAACACCGCTTTAATCGATACCATCATTGCCCTGCGTCAGCAGCACCGTATCAAGTTGCCTGATGCCATTATTGGGGCCATCACCCTCCATAACTCGGCCAGCCTCATCACCACTGATCAAGCCTTTGCCAAAATCACCGATTTAGCCGCGACGACCTGGGAAGTGTCGTAACTCCTGGCAAGGTTCCGACTCAAAAACCACTGCCTCCAGCCCCTCCCAAGTCTCCATAGAGCTGCCTGGTCTTCTGAGACGATGACTCCAATGGATGTTCAACCCAGCCAGCCTTAAATTCTTTACCCGGAGATTCGCCTACGTTACCGTCTGACCTACTGATTCACCGCCCCAAGGGAGACCCCATCCATCCCAAACGCTTGGCCTCGGATGAAGACACCTTGGCCATGGCCACAGCGCTGATCGATCAGTTTCAAAAGTTCGTGGGTCAAACCCAGGGCAGTCTCAATCAGCAACTACAAGTGCTCGAAGGGGATGACACCGACTACCGAATCCGAAGGGGGCTGGCCCATATTTTGCGCTCTAGCTTCAGCACCTTTAGCCCGCCTTAAATTCTTTACCCAGAGGTTCGCCTACGTTACCGTCTGACCTACTGATTCACCGCCCTAAGGGAGACTCCATCCATCCCAAACGCTTGCCCTTGGATGACGACACCTTGGCCATGGCCACAGCGCTGATCGAGCAGTTCCAAAAGTTCGTGGGTCAAACCCATGGCAGCCTCAACCAGCAACTGCAAGTGCTCGAAGGGGACGACACCGACTACCGCATCCGCCGGGGGCTGGCCCATATTCTGCGCTCTAGCTTTAGCACCTTCGAGCCCGTCAGCCCCCTGGACCCGCCCATGCTGCGGGAGCGGGCCTTTGCCCTGGCCAGCCAGTCGGCCCCCAGCCCAGAAGCAGCGATCGCCCACCTCCACACCCTTGCCACCCAACTCACCATCGAACTCGACCGTGATGTCACCCCCACCGAAGTCAGCCAAGGGCTCTACGCCGACCTCAAAGAAAACCACATCCTGATCGCCTTTGAGGCCCCCACCCCCGAAGCCCTAATCCACCGCTACAACCTCTCCCAGGTGCAGGGCATCTTCTACAAAGCTAGTCAGGTGGTGCTAAATGTGCATCGCAACGACCCCGGCGAATACAAGCTGATGTTCCGCTATCTGAAGCTGTTTCGGCTGATGACCTACATCGAAGGGGACGCCGACCATGGTTTTACGGTCACTATCGATGGCCCCACCAGTTTGTTTAAGGCC
Source organism: Cyanobacteriota bacterium (assembly GCA_027592485.1). GTDB lineage: Bacteria > Cyanobacteriota > Cyanobacteriia > Phormidesmidales > Phormidesmidaceae > PCC-6406. The sequence continues at coordinate 1,736 of JAQCKL010000009.1, read as the reverse complement.
AGCACCCGCTACGGCCTCGATATGGCCAAGCTGATCCCGGCGATTTTGCACGTTACCCGCTGGAGCCTCACCGCCACCCTCCAAACCCAGGACTTTTACAGCAAACAACCCAAAGATCGCCAGTTCACCCTCGAAACCAACTGTGGCTTGGTCTCCCACTATCCCCCCGGCAAGCCCTACGACAGTATGCTCGAAGCCTCCTTTGCCGAGCGCTGGCCGAAAACAACGCCCTGGCAACTGGAGCGGGAGGTGGATTTGATTCCGATCCCCGGCAGTGTGATGATCCCCGACTTTCGCCTGGTGCATCCCGATGGCCGGGTTTTCTTGCTGGAAATTGTCGGCTACTGGCGACCGGAATATCTCCGCAAAAAATTCGCCCAGGTGCGCCGCGCCAACCGCAGCGATCTGATTCTGGCGATTTCAGAACGGCTCAACCTAGAGAAGGCGGGCGTCAATACCCAAAATTTGCCCGCCCCTGTGGTCTGGTTTAAACAAAAGTTGAATCCTAAGGCGATCTTGGACTGCCTAGAGGAGGAGCCCTAATCCCCCTGGGTAATCGTTTCCAGCCATTCCCTGACCACGAAGGGGGCTACCTGAATCGTTGCCGGGACAGTGCCTTGCAGGGGAATTTGCAGCTCTAGGGGTTGAGGATTATGGAGGCCCGCTAGCAGCGATCGCACCTCATACTGCCCCACCGAATCCGGCAGGGCGACCGTTTGGGGATCAAGGGCGGGCTGTGCTGGCCACTGTTGCCCCGTCGTCGCCAGCACCACCAACGGGGCTTGCCGATCAATCGATACGGTCCCCGGAAACCCCACCAACCGTAGATAAATCCCTTGCAGTTGTCCCTGCTGGAGTCGTTTAAAGGTAACGGCTTGCCAGGCGCGATCATCACTGTCTCGTAAGCTCTGCTGGGCGCGATAGGTGATCTGTCCTGGCCGTTCCTGATAAATATGCACGTTTGCCTGAGCAGGGCTCGCCTTGCCCACCAGCACCAACACCAACAGGGTCAATGCCCAGAGGAGTCTTATCCAACGATTTGCCATCACCTCTCACCCTCTGTGTGCTGATCGATCCGTTTGGAACATTGAGGTTCTTTCCTAGCGTAAATCTTGCCCCATGGATCAGGGGCGTAACATACGGTCTTAACCGGTATTGGGAAAATCAACGATCTCTCATGGATGGGCAATGCCGTATCACGAATGATGAGGGTACATTATAGCGCTGGCCACTTTGCTTAGGACACCTAGGACCGCTCTGATCCCTAGCGCAGAAGCAAAGTGGCTCGCAGTCTTGTCCTAACCGGACTGGCGACTGCTATAATGGGCGGGGCTCCCTGGGCGTATTTGTCATTTTATGGAGAGCAGGTGAATGTCTGTTATCTTTCCTAGCTGGATGCACGATCGAATTAAGCAGGGTAACGGTGCCCCTGGACAAGCTATCCACCCTCAAGGTGATTCCTTTACCCCCTATCTCTGTTGCCGGGATGCGTCCCTTAAAGAAGAACGTCGAGCAGAATTGGGGCTCGACCATTGGGCGTTTGAGCGTTGGGCACGGGAAGGTTATGGCCAGTATCTATGGCATTGCTCTATCCCAGGTTCGAAGGAAGCTAAATGGCATCTGGGAAAGGACTTCCCCCCGAATGAGTCTCCCGTGCTGATTTACCTCATGAGAGGATGTTTGAAAAGTTATTCGGTGTCAAAATCGCTACGCGAGTCGCCGCACCATGATGCGAA
>JAQCKL010000488.1 GCA_027592485.1 Cyanobacteriota bacterium | reverse complement strand
CGCCCTGCGTCTTCAGGCCGGAGAGTTTCCCTTTGCTGCCACCAACCGACTGTCCAGCAACGCCCAGCTCTATTTGCGCCGGGCGACCTCAGCAGAATTAGAGACCATTTTGCAATGGGTGCCCCTAGACTCCGGAGCGGTCGTGAGCGGCTCTGCCAACATCGCTCAAACCCCTGGCTTCGAAAGCCTCTCCCCTCTGCAACAGCGGGTGATTAAGGAGCTCGTCAACTATCCTTTGTCGGAGCGAGCCACCCTATCCGCAAAAATCACCTCCGCCCGCTATAGCTACCAACGGGTACAACGTGACCTCAAGGCGATCACGGACGAAGCCGGTCCCCAACTGCCCAATGATGCCTCTTTTCTGAATCTTTCGGACAGCGACTGGGAGAAGGCTCAGCAGAGTCTACAGAGAGTATTAGCGCGGATGCTGCTCCAGGGGGTGGCCCCAGGACTCTCCCGAGAGACCCTCCATCGGGCCAGCCAGGCCCAAGTCAAAGGGGCAGTACCAGGCCCCCTGGAAACCTTTGCGGCGAACCTTTTGACGACAGTCTTGGATAGTAACTTAGTCGAAGATCCAGCGCAGACTCGCCAGCAGGCAGAAGATGCCGCTGAAAAGGTCCCCGACGTCATTCTCAACGTTCAACGGGGGGATATCATCATCCGCTCGGGAGAGACCATCGATCAAGCCGCCTTTGTTTTGTTAGATGAGTTTGGTCTCAGCCAGCGCCGGTTAAATTGGGTCGGTTTCGTGGGATTCGGCCTGCTGGTGGGCGGCGGGGTCGTCATTTTTCTCTTGGCAGAACAAACGGTGCGCCCGGCCTTGCGCCGCCGTGACCATGGCTTGATCCTTTGCATGCTGATGGGGGTATCGGGTCTGAGTGTGCTGGGGTTGGCAGCCTACAGCCTGCCAGCGGTGGGGCTACTGGTCAGTAGCTTTTACGGAGCCACCCTAGGCACGGTGGTGGTGGCATTATTGGCGATGGTGCTGCCCATTGGCACCCGCATTAGCTTGATCCCGCTGATTGCCTGCACTGCCGGAGCCGTCGTCAGTAGTCTAATCGCCCCTCGGCTCCGCTCCCGAGAAGAGCTGGCCCTATTGGGTGGGGTGGTAGGTCTGATCCAAGGGGGACTGTACCTCGTCATGACTTGGGTCTTGAGCCCTGTGTCTGCAGCGACTTGGTATTTGCCTTTGACGGGCGCGGCGTTGCAAGGGATCTATGGCTTGATTTCCAGTGTTGCCGCCCTGGGGCTGAGTCCCTACCTGGAACATTTATTTGACTTGATCACGCCGACTCGCCTAGCCGAACTAGCGAATCCGAACCGGCCCCTACTCAAACGATTGGCCACTGAAGCCCCAGGGACGTTTCAACACACGGTATTTGTGGCATCCCTCGCCGAATCAGCCGCCCAAGCCCTGGGCTGTAACGTGGAGTTGGTGCGAGCCGGTACGCTGTACCACGACATTGGCAAGATGCATGACCCCTTAGGGTTTATTGAAAACCAAATGGGGGGGGCGAACAAGCACGACCAATTGCCCAACCCCTGGCAGAGTGCGGCAATCATCAAAAAGCACGTTACCGAGGGGTTGGTCATGGCCCGCCGTTGTCGGTTGCCCAAGGCGTTGAAAGCCTTTATCCCTGAGCACCAAGGGACGATGCTGATCAGCTACTTTTTCTGTCAAGCCCAAGAACAGCTACAAGCGCAGGTTCAAGCCGCATCCGCTGACCCGTCTGAGGCTCCACTCCCGCAACCGTCATTAAATGAGCAGGACTTTCGGTACGACGGCCCGATTCCCCAATCCCCAGAAACCGGCATTGTGATGTTGGCGGACTCCTGCGAAGCGGCGTTGCGATCGCTCAAGGAGGCCACCCATGAGGAGGCCCTGGCTATGGTGAATCGCATCCTCAAGGCCCGTTGGCGCGATCGCCAACTCGTCGACTCTGGCCTGAGCCGGGAGCATATGGCGGTTATTGCTCAGGTGTTTGTGCAGGTTTGGCAGCAATACAACCACAAGCGCATTGCCTACCCCAAAGATAGCTTCAAGCCCTTAGCGAACCCCTCCTAGGCGGTTACGCCGGACAACCGTTGATAGGTGAGTTTCAGGGCGGTTTCATCACCCACATTCCCAGGGAAAAGCACGACCGGCAGTCGTGGAAATTGAGGATGATCATCAGCGGTGATCACCACCGAACACCCCGGCAAAATTTGTCCGAGCAACCGGGCTTGGACCAAAGCGAGTCCATCACTGAGGGTGTCGTTAGAGGTAATCCCGCCCTTACTGATTAAAAAGCCTAGGGTATGGGGTAGCCCCCTCAGGATATCCATGAGCAGGGTGGAAACCTGTTGCCCAAAGGCCAGTCGGGTGGCGGTATCCACAAAGGTCAGTTCTTGGCGACTGGTGTAGATCACCGGGGTCTTACCCTGCCCATGGGCGGCCTGGGCCTGGGTGAGCACCCCATCCAACAGATGCTGGCGAGCGGCTATCCCATCCGCGTTCTCCCCCGGCAAAAGTTGCTGGATATCGACTTCGATGGCGACGGTGCCAGGGGCGGTGAGCAGTACCTGCAACTGCTGGGTGGTTTTCTGCACATGAGACCCGACGAGCACCGCCCCTGGTCGTCCCTGGCGGGTATATTGCGCCATGGCGGCGGCGGCAACGGGTTGGGCTGGCAGGGCGGCTAGGGCAGTGAGTAAGCTGGCGGCACTGCGAAATAGAAACCGTTTCCCCTGACGGGCTGCATTCAGGACCGCTTGGGCAAACTGATCGAGGTCAGACTGCTGTTCTCCGTCCACCACCACACAGCGGTTGTTTTCTAGGGTTAAGAGGCGATCTCCACAGCCCTGTCGCAATGCCGCTAATGGCAGTCGCTGCACCGCATCAGCCGGGATTCGTCCCTGGGTTTTCTCCGCCACATAGTCGGGTAGATAGCTGTGGTGGTAGCCAAACACAGAATCCTGCGCAAATTCGGTTTCATGGGCGGGCACCGGCTCCCCTGCCTGCATGACATAGTGAATGCTGTCTCGGGTAATACGCCCGCCCTCAAAAAAAGCTGGCACCAAAAAATGGGCGTCAAAGGGACCGAGTTCCTCGGCAATCACATCGGTCTCAATGGGGTAATGGCCCCGCAGGGTAGAGTCCGAGCGGCTAACAATCAAAAAGTCATGGATCCCAGCCTGGGGAAGGGCGAGTTTGAGGTGATGGCACACCGTTCGGGTTACAGCGGCGGCGGTCTCTGAGGGTAGGGCTCGGGTATTGGTGAGGATAAAAAGGAGGGGAGAAGCATCCTTTAAGGCTGACACCAGGGTGGCCACATCCCATTGCAACAGTAATAGGCAACTGTGGACGGTTTGGGAGCCCGTGGGGTCGTCATCCAGCACGATAATTTTAGGCTCAACGGGCATGGGTCTTTCCCCTTTGCGGGCAATAGTCGATCTCAACTGCTACAACCGTCACCGCTTAAGGACCTTCGATTTAGCCAAGGCTGAGCTTGATTGGGAACCGCCGCTGCTGTAACGGTTCAGTCCTAAAATTATATCTGCAACAGGACCCTGGGTCGGGGGATAGGCATTGCCAGCGGCGGCTGTGTTCATAGCCCCTGATTGAAGAGCTCACTGTCGATCATTCTGGGGCCAAGGTCTCTGGCCCATAGTGGGTCAAGATGAGTTCCTGGGTGGGTGTGGCCCCACTGATTGTCAGGGTGTATTCCACCGCGCTGCCGCCGGTCTGGGTCCAACCGATGATGGTGCCCCGCTCATTCAAAATCGGATCATTGTTGTAGGTGGTAACGGCCACGTAATAGCGACCGGTACGGGGCAGGACAACGGCTTCTAAGAGGATGTTTGAAAAGTTATTCGGTGTCAAAATCGCTACGCGAGTCGCCGCACCATGATGCGA
>JAQCKL010000487.1 GCA_027592485.1 Cyanobacteriota bacterium | reverse complement strand
TATCAAACCGATGATTTATCCACGAACTGCTGGTGGGTGGCATTGGTGACCTATGGCGAAGGGTGGCACAACAACCACCATGCTTATCAGCATTCTGCCCGCCACGGCCTCAAATGGTGGGAAATTGATGTGACCTGGTTACACATCCGCTTGCTGCAGATGCTGGGCCTAGCTCGGAAGATAAAAGTCGTTAATGACTAACGGGATGGACCCGCTTAGACGTAGATACTAAAGGGATCGGGTCATTACTGAACTGCCCTCGACCGTAGCCGAGGGCAGTTCAGGTTTAGCCCTGGATAACCGTTTTGGCTGCTAGGAGGCTGTGAAGCCCAACCCGGCCCCCATAAAGTCCCCGCTGGGCTGACATGCCCAGGGCAATCTGACTGGCTTGGGCTGGGCTACGGCTAAAGCGGGGGGACGCATTCACATAAATCGTGGCACTCTGGACCATCCGCGTAAAATACCGACTATCTCCATAGGATTCGGTGACCAGGCAGTCTCCATGGCCACTACTCTGTTGATTAATTGTGGTTACCGCTATTTTCAGGTCTGGCACCTGGCGGAAGTGAATGGTTTTGGGCGTTTTGCCAGGGGACCATCCTTGGGGGTCCACTGATTCCAAGTAACCCTCCGCGTCAATACTGCCATCTTGATGGCAGGTAAAGCGGGCCTCCCGTAAGCTCCGGAGCAGCTCTAGCAGGCTGGGGGTAGAAATTTGGGCATCCACTAAAACTGTTTCAATGCTATTCACTGGGTCTGGGGCACCCTGATGGCTTGCAATAATCATCTGGGCGGCGATATGTTCATCTCCCGAAGGTGCCCAGTAGAGAAAGCAGTTGCCGATATGGGTTGACAGTACGGGCGATAGGGCTTCTCGCTGAATCTGTTGTACCAAGCTGGCTCGACCATAGGGAATAATCAAGTCGATGGCGGTGCTTTGCATCAACCAGCGACGGGTGGGTTCCCCTTCACTGGTGGAAATTACCTGAATAATCGACTCAGGGAGCGGCGATCGCTCGATGACGCCATGCAATATGTGGGCGATCGCCTGGTTGGTCTGACTGGCCTCATTCCCCCCTTTCAGGATCAGACTATTACCCGTTAGCAAACACATCCCAGCAGCAAAAATCGCCAACTCCGGTAGCGCTTCGTACATTAAGGCCACGACCCCCAACGGTTCCCACTGCTTCCCTGGGATCGGGGCAATGGGACTAGCACCTGGATGCTGGATCGCTCCCAGGTGAGCAAGGTGGCGGAGACTGGCGGTAGCTACACACAACCGTTCTGGGTTCAACTTTAGCCAGTCAATCACCCGCTCGGGTACCGCCATATCTAGGCAGGCTTCTAGGTCTAGGGTATTGGCTTCTAAAATGTCATCCTGGGCGTTGTCTAGGGCCTCCGCAAGGTGATGCGATGTTTTTTCCCAACCCGTTAACTGCCCCAGGGCTTGGGCAGCCAAACGACTTTGAGCGATCGCCGCATCAAGTTCGGTCAAAGACTGTATAGACAGCATTACATCAGCACGTTCCATAGCTTATAGTCCCTGCATGACCGATAGTCCCTGCATGACCGATAGTCCCTGCATGACCGATAGTCCCTGCATGACCGATAACCCCTACAGGACAGGTACAGGGAGTCGATTCTTGAGTTTGGCAAGATTTATCCTTAATGACGAAAGGCCAGCCAAACCCCGAACAAGATACTTAACATCAAAACCATAACAGCCAGTAGCCGGAACAATGAACGGATGCTGTTGGGAAAATACGTCCAGGCCAAAATCACGAGCGGCAGACTAATGGCTAATAGCGTCATGCCTAGGAGTAGGTATTGTCGCTTAAGTAAGGCCCGATCCAGTTGCCATTGTTGCCCCGTCCAATACCACATGCGTGACTCAGGGGCATGACTGGCCAGGGGAGCTAATCGCTGCCCCGCTTGCTTGGCGACAAAAATTTGTTGGCAGTCGTCACAGCCAAACGCCTCAGTCAACGTGATCGGCGACAGGCGACCACGGCGACCGCAAGGACAGGGGTAAGCTGCCTGTAGATCAATGATTTGCGCTCTTTGAGGCGACACGGCGACCTCGCAAAATTGAAAGAATGATCGAAGCGAGACCCAGGCAAGATGATGTCACCTTAGCGAACTCGCTTGAGATCAGACAAGCTGAATCATCATCTTTATGTTTGCGTTTAAAAGCGGGTAACGCGATTCGAACGCGCGACATTCACCTTGGCAAGGTGACGCTCTACCACTGAGCTATACCCGCAAATCTGTATTTCTGACCTTTACTAGTGTCTCAGAGCCATTAGATCTCTGTCAACCTTTTTGCGCCATAAACTAGGGTCTACCGATTTTCAAGGCAAGGATGGGCCGTTGAGGGTTGGGGTTGAATTGATATCGGCTGCGCTAAGGGGCAACGATCTTCCCCGTAGGCATGGCTAACCCACTCCGATGCACCAAGGGGTGGCCTAGGACATTGTTTGGAGGGAGGCAGTGACCTAAGACTCGGGCAAACGTAAAAATCAGTTAATTTTGGACAGTCCTGGGGGGCATATCGCCCTATCGTCTAGGCTGACGTTACCAGCCTTTTACAGTTATGCAACTGTCTCCCCAGGAGAAAGATAAATTACTACTCTTCACCGCTGGCCTCGTGGCAGAGCGACGTAAGGATAGAGGGATCAAGCTCAATTATCCCGAAACGGTGGCCTACATTTCTGTGGCCATCCTGGAAGGGGCCAGGGAAGGGCGCACGGTTGCAGATTTAATGTCCTATGGCGCGACGTTGCTCACCCGAGACCAAGTCATGGAAGGCATCCCCGAGATGGTAGATGAGGTACAGGTGGAAGCCACTTTCCCCGACGGCACGAAGTTGGTAACGGTCCACAATCCAATTCCCTAGTCCGCAAGGGCGCACATATGGCGCTGGCCCTGTTGCTTATGTTCCTGAGTACAGCAGCAATGGGGCTCGCCGTCTTGTCCTAACCGGACTAGCGACGGCTCTAGGAGGGCTCCGCTTTTCCGACCCACGGGTCGTGAGCTTCCGTGGGCTTTTGGGATGGATTGACACAAGCTCTCAGGCTGCTTTCCGCAACAGCAGGTCATCCCCCCGCTATTCTGGAGTAAGCCCTTACTGCGAATGTGTGTCATGTCCAGCCAACGCCCCGACATTCTCTTCATTGTTCTGGACACCCAACGGGCTGATCGCCTCTCCTGCTACGGTTACCCTAAACCTACCTCCCCCAACCTGGATGCCTTTGCAGCCCAGGCTACCCGCTTTGACCGAGCGATCGCCCCGGCCCAATGGACCGTGCCCTCCCACGCTTCCATGTTCACCGGACTCTACCCGTCTGAGCACACCATGGTGCAGTCCTACTCTGCCCTGCCGGACAACCTCCCTACCCTGGCGGAACGGTTGCAGGATGGCGGTTACTTCACGGCAGGCTTTTGCAATAACCCCTTGGTGGGGGTGATCAACAACGGCTTGCGGCGGGGATTCCTGAGTTTTTTGAACTATAGCGGCCTGCTCACCTCCCGGCCCAACCAAGCCGGTCATGCCCCTGGGTGGATCGCCCGCTACCGCCAATGGTTTAAGCGGCAACTGTCCGGCGTGATGATGAAGCTGCAGGATGCCTTTGCCCGCTCCGATTGGCTGCTGTCTCTATCGTTTACGCCGCTGATGGTGCCATTGTGGCAAACCGCCCTCAGCTTTAAGGGCAACACCCGCAAGTCCTTAGAGGACACGGCTGATTTGTTGATGGGGCGATCGCCCCTCGCCCCCGACCAACCGATATTCGCCTTTGTGAATCTGATGGGCACCCACATGCCTTACCATCCCCCCCGGTCCTATGTGGAAACCTTTGCCCCCCATGTTCTAGAGGACCAAAAGGCCCGCATCTTTTTGCAGCGGTTTAATAA
>JAQCKL010000486.1 GCA_027592485.1 Cyanobacteriota bacterium | reverse complement strand
TGCTACTAATTTAACGTTTTTTTAACATTTATGTCCCCTAAACCCTCCCTTGAAACCCGTTGCAGCGCAGTCGATCCCGGCCGAATCGCCTGAAGATTTGTCAGCTACCCGAAATGGCCCAGGATTTTTGCTGTGGAAAACGTCTGGCATTGTCCAACGTGTCCAACTGCTACTGCCTTGCACTTAATAGGGAATGCTGACCAATTATTAACATCTGTTAAGCAACGGTGGCAGGTTTCGCCGATCAGGTACACTTAACACCAGGAGCAGCGCCCCAGCTTTTCCGATCTCTACTTAGTACAGAATCACGATCGAGAGTGCTCTAATGAAACGGTATGACCTCCGCTGCCCCTCTGCAGCATGGAATAACCACTCCTATTACAATGCCATGGACGCCTACGACGCAGCCCTGCTTCTCTCAGAGGATGAGGGTTATGTCCAGATCCTAGTGAATGGTGTGGTAGTAGCAGAATTCAACGAAGGTCGCCGCCAGCACTAATCAATGCCACAACCCCACCGCAATCAAGCCATGATCACTTGCTCGGTTAACGTCAACGACTCGACCCAGGACTTCACTGGGCAAATATTAAGAGGCGAGAAGTTAGTTGAAACCAGGGATACATTGAACAACGCTTTGCAGGGAGTCCTGGGGCAGCGCGTGGGCATTACTAGGACTGGCACTGGTAATACCAAAGTCGTGGGCTATGCAACCGTAGCAATGCAGCCAATTGTTTATTCAACCGAGGCAGAGTTTAGGAGAGATGAAAACAAGCATCTCGTAATTCAGGGATCCAAGTATGACATCAAGCCCGGCAAGATGAAATTTGGCTACGTATTAACTGACGTAGTTGCAGTTGAGCCCTTTACCCCCAAATCAGTGGGTCGAAAGTATTCAACTATTTAAATCTTGACGATTCGCCAGCACTAATCAATGCCCAACCCCGGCCTGGGCCAGAATGCCGGACTCACCCCCTAGCACGGACAAAACAATGAGTTATTTTCAATTCATCGATGAATCTGGATTGGGCCATGGCTCATTTCAGGTCTTTGAGATTACTGACTGGGAAATGCATTCAACCGACAAGTATATCCAAAACTTCATCGACTTCGCCTCACAAGTTGGCGGCTTTGAAGTTGGCTGGTATTGGTGGGAACACTTCCCTAGCTGCTCTCCAGATAACGACCCTTCTGGTCCATTTGATTCCGAAGAGGAGGCAGTCAATGCTGCAGGTGGCCTATGGGATTACCTTTCTCCTTCAGGTGGTGCAGTAGGCTAACCTGCAGCCCAACCCCGGCCTGGGCCAGAATGCCGGACTCACCTCTTAGCACGGACAGACCAATGCTTGATCTCTCAAATTTGTCAACGGTTGATCACCCAGACCTACCCAAATGGCAATCTAGGGTGGCCACCATCGAGCGGCTGCTGCCTCGCCTCAGCGGGGACTCTGCTGATGGACTCCTCCGGGAACGGCGCACACTTCTTCGGCTCATTCATGATGTGCCCATGTGGGTGCAGCTGCCCCTCTGATCTCTCAATTCACTTAGCAAAGAACAACATGGATCACGTAATCAACGTCACGCTCTGCGTAGACAATGCTGCATTTGGTGACAGCTACCCAGATCAAGCTGCCGAAATCGCCAGGATCTTTAGGGATGCTGCTGATCGGATCGAGGCCAAGCCCAGCTACATTCACCCATTCAGCGGGATTGATCTCTGCCTGAATGATATCAACGGCAATCGGGTGGGGATCGTAACCGCCAATGTACTGCCACTCTCCTAATCACTTAGCAAGGATCTAACAATGACTACCGCAATTGACATCGCCAAGACTATCTTTGGCTATGAGCCCATCGACACCCAGGAAGATTATGATGCTCAGCCAGACCTGCCTACCACCTGGAGCACCAGTGACAAGGCAGGATCGCTGAAGCCTGGGGACATCACCAGGGACAAGCGATCCGGCCGGCTCCGCCTGTATTGGGAGCCCGTTGGTGATAACTACACCAGCGATGAGAAGGAAGACCTGTCGGGATTTTATGAGATCCCCTGCATGGGTGAGCTCGAGGAGTGGTCGTTCGACAGTCTGGCGCTGACACCAGCGGAGGATTCTGTCGAGCCCGATCACCCCGACAGCTGGCTCCGGCTGCTTGGCATGATCTGATTCGACCTTTACCTTTTCTTAACCTGACCAATGCCTGATTCACGCCGCAACACCACCCCGAACAAGCTCCGATTTAAAATCACGGGCGGCCTCGATGATGTTAACGACATCTACAAGGTCATCTTTGACGATAGAGAAGCGAACGGGTGGGAAGTTAACTGGTACGCCCTAAAACCCAGGGGCAACTATGGCCCACTCCATGATCTTGAACTCGGCTTTATTGAAATCCTTCGCTAATCACAGTAATGGCAATCGCTTACGTTCTTGTTGAGATCGAACACAAAGATGGTCTCAATCCAAATCAAATTGTCCCCAAGATTACAAGTGGTGGAAACATTCAAAGCGTAAAAGTTCTTGATGTTGATACACCACACACCGACGATTCAGTTCCTTACATTGCATTTTGATCATGAAACTAATCACTAAGGCAATCGCTAAGAAGGTGCCCCCATTGCGTGGGCAGGAGAACCTAAGCATCGAATCCACCCTGGCCTACGTCAAATTGTTTACGCCAGATAGCAACTGGACGTGGTACATCACCGAGATGGATCCTGACACGGGCGAATGCTTTGGCCTGGTCTGCGGGCTTGAGCGGGAGCTGGGCAGCTTTCTCCTAAGCGAGCTGGAGGCTGTCCGGGGTCCGCTGGGGTTACCTATCGAGAGGGACCGATATTTCGATCCCACCACTGTAAACCTTTGCAAATAGGGTAGTCTCAGATACAACCATTTCCTGGCTGACCGGCTAGAACTACGTCAGGTCAGTCAGACCAACTATCAACACCCACCACCATGCGAATTTACCCGGAGTACCCAGTGTCTGACCACGCAAACATCCAACGCATCCTCAAGGAACTCAACGAGATTCTTGATCGTGAGTCCAAACGTCCTGAGATGTATGAACACTTGACTCCATCAATGCGAAACTTACTTGAAAATGAGATCATTCCTGCATTAGAGAATGAAATCAACTGGGAGCCGAGTGATGCGGATCTTGGCTATGGCAGTGAGCCACCACTGACTGCAAACGAGATGCACACTGCTGCATGGAGGGAACACCAAGAAGCACATAGTTAAACATAGAAACCAACACCCACTAACCCACCACAACACCAATGGACTACGCCGTTTCAATAAAGCTTACTGAGAAACAATATCATCTCATTAAAGAGATGGCTAAAGATCAGTATCGAACTATAGGTAACACTCTCGCGATGTTTGTAGTCGAAGGATTTAAATGGTACGTACAAGATCACGAAGTATATATAAAACGAATGGAATGTGATCGTATTTCAACTGGAGGTGATTATCAATTTTATACGGATGAAGAGTCCATAGAAACCTTAGATCAAATGCCTCTCACACAATAGATTTATTCGTACACACCACAACACCAAACCAATGACAACCACCACACGCAAAACACCAGCAATCCCTGGCTTGGTCAACGTCACCAATCGCGTCGTTACCAAAGCAACCACCCGCAGCGCAGCAGTTCGCGATCAAGTCGCCCTTGATATAAATGCTTTTCAGGAGCTCAGCTCCACAATGAAGGCGCTCAAGGAGGAGCTGGAGGGAGTACGGGGCCGCCTGCTCCATACGATGCAGGCCACCAGCCAACACCGACTGCTATCGCCTGACGGTAAATTCGCAATCACCCTGAAGGAACGCAGCAACTGGACTTACAGCGATGAGCTGGAAGATCGGCTGGCCATACTGAAGGCTGAGCAGGGCAACGAACAGCGCAAAGGAATCGCTGT
>JAQCKL010000485.1 GCA_027592485.1 Cyanobacteriota bacterium | reverse complement strand
AGCCTGGGTGGCATTGCGCTGGGCCTCGTAGTACAAGTCCGACTGGCTAATGGCCACCCCCACCTGCCCCGCCAGGGACAATAGCAACTCAATTTCGCTGCCATTCCAACGGCGAGACCCCCGACATTCATGGGCAATCAGTAGACCCCATAACCGGTTTTGGATCAAGATTGGGGCGATTAAATTGGCCCGAATCTGTAGCTCGGTCAAAAAGGCTTGGTGACAAGGGTCTAAACCCGCATCGCTCACATCATCAATGGCTCTGACTCGGCCTGATTCGTAGTAACCGGCATAGCCCGCAGCAAAGCAGTCATCGGTCCCAATATTCCCCAGGGTAGAGCGCCAGGGGGGGACGACATCTTCCACCACCACGCCCCCCTGCCAGTCTGGGTCAAACCGGTAGATCACCACCCGGTCGGTATCCAGTTGTCGACGGGTGGCCTGCACCGCCGTTTGCAGGATGGTTTCCAGGGTGAGGGATTCTCGAATTTGAGCCGAGATCCGGTTGATCAGGGCTTCTCGACGGGCCAGATCGCGATAGCGATTCTCGGATTCTTTACGGCGGGTGATGTCCATCAACACCCCATCGATCAGGGTGTAGGCTCCGGACGCATCCTGGACGGGCTGTCCCTTATCCTGCACCCAGAGGATACGGCCATCGGCATGGAGAATCCGGTACTCCACATCAAAGGGCTGGGGTGGATCGATGGCCTGTTGGATCACCTGCTGGATGCGGGGGCGATCATCCTTGTGCATCAAGGCCATGCCGTTGTGATGGATGTCATGGTTGACCGGGTAACCGGTGATATCGGCGATCGCCTCACTTTGAAACAGCAGGGTGCGCTCCCCGTCGGTCCGGCGGCGGTATACCGCCCCTGGAATGTTGTCGAGCAGGGTGCGGTAGCGGGTCTCGCTGGCCTGGAGGGCGGTAGCAGCGGCTTTGCTCTCGGTGATATCAACCACAGTCCCAGCGAGACCTAGGATCTGGCCCTCGTCATCCCGCCAGAGCCCCCCCCGTTTTCCCACCCAGCGAATGCTGCCATCGGGCAAACAGAGACGATACTCGACCTGATAGTCCTGACCTTGGTGGAGGGTATGGTCCACAGTCCGCTGCAACTTGCCACGGTCATTGGGGTGGACCCGTTGCAGATAAGCCACAAAGGTTTGGCAAAATTCGTCGGCATTGGGGCCAAAGAGTTGGGCAACCTCGGCGCTCCACGTCATTTGGTCTGTGACCAAATCCCAGGTCCAGACCCCCATTTCGGATACATCTAGGGCCATGCGTAGGCGATGTTCGCTGTCGCGGTAGGCCTCTTCAACGGTTTTGCGGGCGGTAATGTCTAGCAGCACCCCGCAGAGCAGCATCGTGTCCGGAGTTTCTTGGATGGCGATCCCGTCCCCCCGCCACCAGCGGGTGATCCCCTCTGGGGTGACGCAGCGCCCTTCATAGGACCACGGCGATTGTTCAGCAAGGGTAGTGGGATCGGTAACGGTAGTGGGATCGGTAACGGTGGCAATGATTGAAGCCTGAAGTTGGGGACGATCGCTAGGATGCACTCGCTCGAAAAAAGCATCGATATCAGCGGTAATCACCTGGGCCGAGACCCCAAAAATGTCTTGGATGCGATCGCTAATGTAGTCAATTCGCCAAGCCCCTCCCTGGACCCGCAATTGGAATAGGGCACCTGGAATCGTGGCGGTAATGGTGCGAAAGCGGGTTTCATTGTCGGCCAAAGCCTGCTCCATCACCGCCCGTTCTAGGGTGGCCAGCTCCACCTGCTTATGGTGGGTAATGTCCATCAGCAGGCCATCCCACAGCAGGCTACCCTCCGATTGGGGTTGGGGCCGAGCCGCAGTGTGGAACCAGCGCAGCTCGCCGCTGGGCTTGTAGTATCGCCCCTCCCATTGCCAGGGCTGGGACGCTTGAATAGCCACCCTGAGGGTCGATTGAAACCCCGATCGATCTAACGGATGAATGCAGTCGAGAAAGCGCTGGGGTTCTGCCTGGATGGTTTCGGCGGGCATACCGGCAATGGCAAAGGCCCCCGGACTGACAAAGGCAAAGCGGAAGCTACCGTCGTCATCGGCATGGCAGCGATAGATAATGGCCGGGATGTTGGCCAGCAAGGTCTCAAACTGAGGGGCCTGCACCAGGGGGGCCACTTCTGGGGAGGGTTCCAGAAAGCAAATGAGTAGGGTGGGGTCCGTGACTGCTGGCTCAATCCGCCGCTCAAATTGCCGCAATCGACCTTCGCCATCGGTAAGGGTTACGGTTAGGGGTTGAGGCTGACCCTGTTGCAGGGATTGATCGTGGGTGATCACCGCCATCAGTTGCTCGGGCGACCACACGTCAGGTTCTGACAGCGCTGCCAGCGGCTCACCAGCGGTTGCCCTGGGCGGCTGGGGCGATCGCCCCAATAATTGCCAGCAGGCTTGGTTGGCAAACAACCATTGCTGATGTTGATCTTTAACATAGATGGGCGTGGTCACCCCTTCTAAAATTTGCCCCAGCAGTTGGGAGCCTGGAGACGAGGTCCCGTCAGTGCCGTTAGTGGTGGCAAGGAACATTGGCATAGCGCCCACAGAAAATGAATCGAAAAAGCCGGGCCGATACACCGTCATTCAGACAGTAGCGCAGCAGCATCCCCGTAATTCGATGGACATGAATCATTCGTAACAGCAAGCCCCGATCGTAGGGTTTGGGTTTCAACGATCCCGTACCCAAAATGGGCATGATGGCTGCTACATGGTGGGGACGCAAGGGCCTAGGCGCTAGCACTGCCTGCCCTAAAGGCTGGAAGCGTTCTCTGCTGCCAGAGCACCCCTGGAAAAATGAAATTAGACCAACAGTCTGGATCCGATCGGAACAAAGCAAGTTAGAACATTAGGGACATCGCGCCCTGCCCTTAATCGCCCTCTATTGAACAGTTCCATGATGCCCTGGAAAGCTGCATTCGTACCCCTTACCCTCCTTGCCTGGGGACTTGCCGTTACCCCCAGCGCCGCTGAGTCCATTGCTGTTGAGTCCATTGCCCAGGCACCGGCCTTAGCCTCACCTGATATTTTCTTTTTTGAAGACTGGTGCTTGTTTAAAGATGAGTTGAGTATCGAGCGCCAACATACCGTCTCAGTGCTGTTAGCATCCCTGGGTACCGATAACTGCGCTGAGGCCAATCGTCGTGCGTCTACGGTCACCCTCCTCAACCTGCGGGGGCAGGCCCTGCAAGATCTCGCCCCTTTGACGGCATTCCCCATTCTGCGGGAGCTGGGGCTGAGCTACAACGACATCAGCGATCTATCGCCGCTATCGGCCATTCCTAACCTCACCCGCTTGCAGCTTAGCCATAATCAAATCCGTGATCTATCGGCCTTACAATCCCTGACCAATCTCCAAGTGCTGGGGCTATCGGACAACCAAGTGGTGGATATCTCGCCGCTCAGCACCTTGGATAAATTGCAGGACCTCCAGCTCGGGGGCAATCAGCTGAGTAACCTAGGGGCGATCGCCCCCTTAGCCAGCTTAAAAACCCTCGACCTCAGCCGTAACCAAATTGCTGATGTGTCTCCCCTGGGGGCATTGAGCGAATTACAGACCCTCGACCTGAGCGCCAATATGATTGCGGATATTGCCCCCCTCGCCACCCTGGGGAGCTTGCAGACGTTGAACCTCAACCGCAATTTAGTCACCAACCCAGCGCCCCTGAGACAATTAACCCATCTGGAACAGATTTACCTCTACAACAACCCCGCCGCCCCCTTGACCTGCTCCAACACCGTCAATACCCTTTGTCTAATTGCCCCTGGGGATGGACTCTAGGGAGGAACCTGGCTGCATTTTCCCCGTCTAGGGGACACAGGTAGATAAAAACTAAGGGGTAGTGCCCCATAGGTAAGGATGGCTGAATCTTATATGCAGCAAGGGATATCAAGATTTACATCCTT
>JAQCKL010000484.1 GCA_027592485.1 Cyanobacteriota bacterium | reverse complement strand
CCACCCAGCCTCACCCCAATACCGCCCCCACTGCACTGCCCTGGCGCATCAAGCTGCTCTTTGACGGCGACTGTCCCCTCTGTGTGCGGGAGGTTAACTTTCTCCAGAAAAAGGATGCGGGTCGGGGGCTGGTGGCCTTTGTGGATATCGCCGCCGATGACTATGACCCTGCTCAGCATGGGGGCGTTTCTTTCGCGGCGGCCATGGGGCGCATTCATGCTGTCATGGCCGACGGCACCGTCGTTAAAAATGTGGAGGTGTTTCGCCGGGTGTACGCCGTGTTGGGCATGGGCTGGGTGTACGCCGCCACCCGTTGGCCCCTGGTTGGCCCCGTGGTGGACTGGGCCTATGACCGCTGGGCCGATTGGCGCTTGCGGATGACGGGTCGCCCCGACTTGGCCACGCTGATTGCCCAGCGGGAAGCGCGTCTAGCCTGTGGCGCGGGCGATCGCTGTCGTTTGGACGATGCCTGATCCCACCCCTCCCGTCCCCGCTACTAACCCTGAAGGGGCACGGACGGCGGGATCCTGGCGATGGCTGCCGGCGGTGGCCTGGGTGGTTTACGTCGGCTATCTACTGCTGAGTCCATGGCCACCGGGGGAGTCGCTGCTGCGGGTGCAGCCAGATACCCTACGGGAGGCGGTAGATCTGAGCCTCAATTTTTGGCTGGTCCTGCCCCTGCTGTGGCCCGACACTGCCCCCAGTTTGAACCCGGTACTGGAGGGGGTGTTTAACTTCGTGGTGGCTTGGGGGCTCTTGTTTTGGGGCTTTTTGATCGACGGTCGCCACCAGCGCTGGCCAATGCTACCGTTTTTGCTGGGGACGGCCTTTCTCACCAACGTGTTTTATTTGCCCTGGTTGGCGCTGCGATCGCCCACCACCGCCCCCATTGATTCGCCCCTATCTCCCCTAGAGCGGGGGGCAGAAAGTCGCGTCTGGCCCACCCTGCTCTTGGCGGTGGCGATCGCGGCGGGGGCTTGGGCTGTGGGGGGTCGGCCCGGTTTTGACGCTGGGGTCAACCGTTGGGCAGATTTTCGCGATCTGCTGGGGCGAGATCGCCTTGCCTACTCGTTTATGGTGGATGCGATCGTATTTTGGTTATTCCAGGGTTGGTTGGTGGCGGACGACATGGCCCGCCGCCAGTGGCACCACCGCCCCACCGGTTGGATCGCCCGCCTGCTACCCTTTCTCGGTCTGATCATTTATTTCTGGCGACGACCCAGATTACTCGATCAGGCAGATCGGATTGCTTGACATTTGCTTGCCCGTAATTGACAGCTCATTTTTTAGGCGCTAGGCTACTAAATAAGCACGGGAAGAATGCTTCTCGAAGATGTCGCTCATTAAGTGAGCGGCCTCCCCGAGAATTATTTTTCATAAGCATAGGCCAAAGAAACCAGTCGATCTGGACTGTCGCCTTTGTCTGCCTCGGCTTGCGTGTGTATTGTCCATTAATTACGGAAGACAAGCACATGTCATCAAAAACAAAGGTTTTCATTTTTTGGGATCTCCAGAATGTCAGCCTGCAAAGTTTGCAGAGCCTCGAAAAGCTGACGGAGACGATCTTGCAGAAAGCCAACAGCCTAGGAAAACTCTCTGGACAGTATGTTTATGGCGATGTTGCTAGCACTGAAAAGCGGCGCATCCAAAAGAAAACTATGCTGGAAGACCATGGCTTCACCTATGTTGAGATTGCCAGCCTCAACAAAAATGCCGCCGATCAGCGCCTTAGCTTCGATGTGCTCAAGGCGATTGGTACCCACGATAACGGTCATCTGCTGCTGGTGTCTGGCGATAGTGACTATGTGCCGTTGGTGAGGGTTTTGCAAAAAGCGGCCATGAAGACCACCGCCATTGCCAAGCAGAAATCTGCCAGTACGAAGCTGCTCAGACTAGTGGATCAGGCTTATTTCATTCGGGATTTGATTAATGGCAAGGAGGCAGCTTAACCCAATGCAGCGTCTAAAGTTGCCGGATTTCAAAAGCGCTATCCTCTTCAGGAAAGCCATGTCCCATAAGTCCTATGCTAACGAGCAGAATCAACCAGAGCAGAGCAATGAACGTCTCGAATTTTTGGGGGATGCTATTTTGACGTTTCTCTGCGGCGAGTTCCTGTACGACAAGTATCCCCATCTTCCTGAAGGTGAGTTGACGAAACTGAGATCTTCCCTAGTAGACAAAAATCAACTCTCTGACTTTGCCCTAGCGCTGGCGCTGAACAAGCGTCTTTTTCTAGGCAAAGGGGTTGAAAATAGTGGGGGCAGAGAAAATCCTCGTTTGCTGAGCAGTGCCTTTGAAGCGCTGATTGGAGCCTATTTTCTCGATCAGGATGCTGACATTACCCCTGTGCGCGCCTATGTGAATCCGCTGTTTCAGGTGGCTTTAGCCCAACGGGGAGAGGCGGACCCAGTCGTCAACTACAAAAGTCAGTTGCAGGAATGGTCCCTCGCCGAATTTGGGGAAGTGCCCAAGTATCAGATCATTGCTGAGTCTGGCCCAGATCATGCCAAGTACTTTACGGCTGAGGTCCTGATTCAGGGAGAACAGTATGGTGTTGGCAAAGGAGCTAAGAAGCAAGATGCTGAGAAAAAAGCGGCGCGATCGGCTTTGGAGCGTTTGGGGCTTCTGTGACGTGCGCCCCGTAGCGGATTGATGGGCGGCGACTGCGATGATATCTGGCCAGTTCAGCACCTCTCGTCAGCGTGCAACCGTCGCCATCTGTGACACCAACCTCCAAATTCCATCATAGCCATCCCCCAGACAGGGAGCATGTCATCAGATGACATGCTCCCTGTCTGGGGGATGGCTACCCAGCCTACATCGGGCACAAAGCCCTGCCCCCGATCCCTGAATTGATGGAGGGGCCTAATTTTCAGACGCCGGATTAGGGTTGGCGATGGAGCCCCCAGTCGTCTTAATCGGCAAGGCTAGAGCAGGTTGTGGCCGCTTTGATGTCAGTCATGAACTTTCCTAGAGGGCCATTTTGCTTTATCTTGCTACCATTCTCAGGATTATGTGCCCTTGAGTCTTGGCTTGATGATCGGTAGCCTCAGATTCATTAGGGGCCTGGTAAGTTACCCGCTTAAGGGAAGGATTTATGGTCAGCCATTCGGGGAATGAAACCTCCTTTAGTCTGAAGGCACTGCTGCGAGATGAGCGATTTTGGAAGATCGCCTTTCAGGTCATCACCCTGCTGATTGTGGTGATTTTATTTGCCTTCTTTATTGGTAATCTCAATCGCAACCTAACCCAGCAGGGCAGCGCCTTTGGCTTTAGCTTCCTCGCCAATCCTGCCGGGTTTAGCATCGGCGAAAGTGCCATTACCTATCAACCTCAGGATCCCTACTGGAAGGCTTTGACGGTGGGGCTGTCGAACACGGTCACCCTGGTGATTGCCGGGATCGTTCTGACTACGGTGCTAGGGGTGGCCGCAGGGGTAGCTAGTTTTTCTACGAACTGGCTACTGTTCAAACTGAGCCGGGTGTATGTGGGGCTGGTGCGGAATGTGCCCCTGCTCCTGCAACTCTTCTTTTGGTACTTTGCGGTTTATGGGGTGCTTCCCCGACCCGCCGATCAAATTGATCTTTTCAACTTAGCCTATCTGAATAATCGAGGGGTTTATGTTCCCTGGCCCGCTACCGCTGGGCTAGCGTTGATCGGCTTTGCGGCGATCGCCATTGGCATTGTGGGCGGCTTCTTCCTCTGGAGTTGGTACACCAAAATTCGCGTCGAAACGGCCACCGGGGGCCAGCCTCAGTTTTATGGCCTGATTGGCCTCGGCATCTTGGTGGTGGCCATCATCTGCTTTGGCCTGAATTGGCAAGCCCCCGAGGCCGTTGAAGGGGGGGGCGTCACTGGGGGATTGAGACTCTCTCGGGAGTATGTGGCGGCCCTTTCTGCCCTGGTGTTCTATACCTCTGCTTTTTTGGCGGAGATTGTGCAGGCGG
>JAQCKL010000483.1 GCA_027592485.1 Cyanobacteriota bacterium | reverse complement strand
CATGGCACTCACCGGAGATGGGAAATGCTTCTAGCTTATGTCTTAATGCAATTGGCGACTGCTATAGGAGAATTGTTGGGGGGTTGCTCAGGGGGAGTCGCAGTCACCGGGATACCGCCATCCAGAAAAGTTGCCTCATTTTAGGCGACAGTTCTGCTGAAGCGCCCCACTCCAATTCACGCAAACATAACTCTGCCCGAAGGCCATTCACCTTGGAAAAATCGCACTGAGATCCAATGGGAAGTCTGGCAAAACGGGATTGCCTGAAAGGGTGCGGGGGGTCATTAAGACTTCAACCGGCATGGCTGGACGATAGATCTCGACCTGCTTGGTTTTGGGGTCAATCAGCCAACCCAACCGCGTCCCATTCTCCCTATACTCCGCCATCTTGTTTTGCAACGCCTTGAGAGCGTCACTGGGCGATCTCAGCTCCACCACAAAATCAGGACAGAGCGGCACAAACCCCTCCCGTTCTTCCGGGGTTAATGCGTCCCAGCGGGATAGCTCCACCCAAGCGGCATCGGGAGAGAGAAAGGCACCGCTCGGCAGTTGAAACATCGTGCTGGAATCAAACGCGACCCCTAAGCCCGTGCGCTGATTCCATAGCCCCAACTGCATCGACAGGCTGAGATTGCGCCGTCCGGTTTCGCCCCCCGTGGGTGACATAATCACCAATTCTCCTGTAGCAGTGCGCTCTAGCTTGGCCTCCGGGTTCGCAGCACAGAGATTCACAAAAGCGGCTTCTGTAAGTTGCACCACGGAACGCAAATCTAGGGTCAAGGCAGACATTGAAATCGCCCCCGTGCCAATCGATACTTCAGGATAGCCAGCTACTCAGCCCGCTGCAATTTCGTCAATTTCGGGTCCAGAATCTTCCGTCCCTGCCCCGGAAACTTCACCGCCAGACAAATCTTATTCCCCGCCCCAAAAATGTGCGTGATCTCCCCCGCCCCATAGGCCGGATGCACCACCACATCCCCCGCCGTCCAGTCAGACTCATGGGCACCGCTACCCGGTTTAGCACTCACCTCATTTTGAGTACGCACCGTATTAATGGGGGCTGCCATCCGCTTGGGTAGCCCCTGCGCCGCATTGGTAGTGATGTACTCCGGCGGCAGTTCCCCCAGAAACAGCGAGGGGCTGGCGGGTTCGCGGCTGCCGTAGAGGCGGCGTTCGCGGGCATAGGTGATAAACAGCCGCTCCTTAGCGCGGGTGATGCCCACATAGCAGAGACGGCGTTCTTCCTCCACCGCAGCGGGATCCTCTAGGGAGCGGAAATTGGGGAAGAGGCCCTGCTCGACCCCCACCAAAAACACCACCTGAAATTCCAACCCCTTCGAAGAATGCAAGGTCATTAGGGAGACCGCATTGCCCCCTTCCTTGACATCATCTAAATCGGAGGACAGGGAGGCATTGGCCAAAAAAGCGGTGAGGGAGCTGTCTTCGTTTTGCTCTTCAAATTGCAGCACGGCATTGTACAGCTCCTGGACATTGCTAAACCGCTCCATATCCTCATCGGTGCCGTCCCCTTTGAGGGAATCCAGATAGCCCGAGGTTTCGAGCAAATCTTGAATGATTTCCGACCCCTTGGCGCTCTCCAGTCGGGCCTGATAGGTCTTGATCAGATTCGCAAACTGCAACACCCCCTTCGCCGATCGCCCCGCCAAGGTCTTCACCGAAGTCTCATCCGCCAGGATTTCCCACAGGGGAATGCCCCCGAGGGTATCGGCGGCCTGGTCGAGCTTATCGAGGGTGCTCTTACCGACACCGCGTCGGGGCACGTTGATCACCCGCTTGATGCTGACGGTGTCGTTGGGGTTGTTGATCACCCGCAGGTAGGCCAGCACGTCCTTGATTTCGCGGCGATCGTAGAACCGCAGCCCCCCCACCACCTGGTAGGGGATGCTGTAGCGGGTCAGCACCTCCTCAAAGGCGCGGGACTGGGCGTTGGTGCGGTAGAGGATGGCAAAGTCGCCCCAGCGGAGTTCGGGGTTTTGCAGCTCTAGGCTCCGCAGTTGGGTGACCACAAAATCCGCCTCGGCGGTTTCGTTGTCGGCCCGATAGCAAAAGATGGTTTCCCCCTCCCCCCGCGTTGCCCGCAGCACCTTGTCAATGCGCTCGGTGTTGTTGTCGATCAGGTGATTGGCCACTTCCAGAATGTTGGAGGTGGATCGGTAGTTTTCCTCCAGCTTCACCATGGAGCGGGTGTCGTCGTCGGGCAACCCATCCCCAAAGTCATTCTGGAAGTTCATCAAAATGGTGAAGTCAGCGGCGCGAAAGGAGTAGATGCTCTGGTCGGCATCCCCCACCACAAAGGTAGAGCGGTGGTGCCAGTCATTAAAGCGATCCATGGCCGCGCCGTTGGTGGTGAGCAGGCGAATCAGATCGTATTGGGTACGGTTGGTGTCTTGGTATTCATCCACCAGGATGTGGCGAAAGCGCTTATGCCAATAGTCCAACACTTCTGGGTTTTGCTGGAACAGCTTGACCGGCATCAGGATCAAGTCGTCAAAGTCGAGGGCGTTATTTTCGGCCAGGGACTTTTGGTAGTGGCGATAGACATCGGCAATCACCCGACCCCGGTAGTTGGGCTGGTCCCGCTCTAGCTCATCGGGGCTGAGGTTTTGGTTTTTGGCATTGCTGATCGCGTAGCGAACGGAGCGGGGGTTGAATTTTTTGTCGTCGAGGTTGAGGGTTTTGACAACGATGGTCTTGACCAGACCCTGGGCGTCGGACTCGTCAAAGATCGAGAAGGTTTTGGTCCAGCGGTAGCCGTCGGGGTGCTGGTATTTCTCGATATCGAACCGCAGGATGCGGGAGCAGAGGGCGTGGAAGGTGCCGATCCACAGGTGCTTGGTGAGGTTTTTGTAGACGTGGGACCGGAGTTTGGTCTGTTCGTAGTCGGTCAGGGCGGACAGGGCTTTGCCATGCTTAACGCGGGCCTCTTGGTCGGCAAAGAGCACCTCGATGCGCTCTTTCATCTCTTTGGCGGCTTTGTTGGTGAAGGTCACCGCCAGGATGTTGTCGGGGTCGGTGCGATGGGTGAGGACGAGGTTGGCAATGCGGAAGGTGAGGGCACGGGTTTTGCCGGACCCCGCCCCAGCCACCACGAGGAGGGGGCCACAGAAATGCTCGACGGCACGGCGTTGGGAGGGGTTGAGCTGGGCGAGGAAGTCGGTGGCCGGCATAGGGACAAGGGCATTGGGAAATACCCCTTAGTATGACATCCCTAACAAATTCACTTCCTACTCAAAGCGAAACTGAAGCAAAGTCCACTAGGTGATTTTAGAATTGGAGCACGTTTGCAAATCTTTCCTTCAAGTTTGAAAGGAAACTTAGATGAATTCAGTTCAAATTGAAAGTTGGGCTTTGAGGGTCATAGATTGTGTTAAAAATGGCCAGCCCAATGAAGACTTCTTAGTCGAGTTAAAACGAGAATGGCCTAATGAAGATAAAGCAGCTCGCCGGATAGCGGGTCATGCAAATGCTGCTCTTGGAGATAATGTGCTCTGGCTGATCGGCGTTGATGAAAAGAACGGTGTCGTTGGTGTCAATGCCACGGACATTGCGACCTGGTATCCAAAAGTGCAGTCTTGCTTCGATGAGTCATTAGCTCCGAGGATGAGCCCATTAAATATTCCAGTTGACGGGGTAACAGTTGTAGCATTGCTATTTGAGACAAATCGTGCACCTTTTGTAGTCAAAAACCCGAACGGTGGGACCATCCATCGCGAGGTACCCTGGCGTGAAAATACATCTATCAGATCAGCTCATCGTAGTGATCTGATTCGCGTGCTAGCACCAATTCAGTTCCTGCCAGAAATCGAAATCCTTAGTGCAGAGTTAGAGGCAACTATTGCAGGAAAATCTTCCGTAGGTAATGAATATGTAGACTCACTAAGTCTCAGGGCTATTTCATTCTCAATTGAGCCTGCCAATGCTACAGTTTCGAGCGATGTTTGAGATTCAAGA
>JAQCKL010000482.1 GCA_027592485.1 Cyanobacteriota bacterium | reverse complement strand
GATTCTCTCTAATGCCGTACAGGGTAAAACGCCAACATTGGTAGCAGGGACCTAGGTAGTTACAATATTCATCCATCGGTGCGGTGGCGATTTGAGGAAGAAGCGGAGCGCCGCAGCCTGGGCCTCCCGCCCCAGGCGATCACCTTCACCCATGTCTATCCCCTCTACGGCATTTCGGATATCCGGGGCTCCTCTACGGCCCGCAATCAAGCCATTCAAACCGATTTATTAGCACAACTCCGACTGGGCCTCGCAGTGGTAGAGGCGATCGCGGCCACCGATGCCGGGGCGTTTATTCAGCAACTCCGCCTGGATGTGATCGCTCACATTGAGGGGCTCGAACAAGCGGTAACGGTAGATGCCGAAGTCACCCTAGAGCGCTATTTACAGCACCACCTGGAAGATCAGTTTGATTACTTCCGGCACTGCAGCCCTGAGGCGGAAGCGGCGATCTCCGCCTACCTAGCGGCCCAAGATCCGGACCATGGCTGTGTCTACGAGGCTCGGGCCGCCTACGACCAGATGATTCACCAGATCAACCAGGCCCTGATGGAAACCTGGCAGCAGCAGCAACGCACCATGCAACAGATCACCCGCCACTACTGCGATATCGAAGCCACCGATGGCATTGACCACATGATGTATGGGGGCAAGTCCATTGATGGGGCGTTTACTGACTTCCACCTGCACAGCTTGCGCTATGAGCAGTTGCGGGCGGTGTGCGCCTGTGCCCGCACCAGCTTTGCCCTCAAAGCCCACCACGATACCGAGATGGACATCACCCATCTGGTGCTCGTCCAAGACACCACCGTAGACATCACCCACAGCGGCAATAACGAGCGCTTATTTGAGGTGCGGGGCACCCGCGATACCCGCTATGAAATTGTCAAAAAGCGGATTGACAAAGCGGTAGATGCCCAAAGCCAACGCCGCATTACCCAGCCCGGTTGTTTAACCCTGGTCTATTCCACCCCAGAGGAATGGCAAGAGTACCAAGCATATTTGCGATATTTGCAGCGGGAGGGCTGGATTGATACCGAAATCGAGCAAGGGACCGTGGAGCCCTTGCAGGGGGTAACCGGGCTGAAATTTGCCCGAGTGCGGGTGTTGCCGGAAGCCTAGAGAAAGCCAACGATGAAGACCAATGCAGCCCGTCTGCTGGATCGCCTCAAACTCCCCTATGACATCCTCACCTACGAAGTGGATCCCAATGATCTAGCGGCGGAGCGGGTGGCGGAGAAATTAAACCTACCACCTGCCCAGGTATTTAAAACCCTGGTGGCCCAGGGCCATCACCATGGTGTTTGCTTGGCAGTGATCCCCGCCGATAGCCGTCTGGATCTGAAAGCATTGGCGAAGCTGTCAGGCGATCGCAAGGCCGAAACCGTCCCCCTCAAGGAAGTCCAGAACTTGACCGGCTACATTCGCGGCGGCGTCACCGCCCTCGCCTGTAAAAAACCTTATCCCGTTTATTTAGACCAATCCGCCTCTTCCTTTGAGCAAATCGCCGTCTCTGCCGGAAAACGGGGCTACATGCTGCTGCTCACCCCGGCAGATTACTGTCAAGCCACCTCAGCCCTCTGTGGCGACCTGACTTTAGTGTGATCGCCTAAAGGGTTTGTGACCGCCGTCACTTAACCGCCAGCCCTATCGTAAATCTACCGTTGGCCTAGCATTAGGCTCCTTCTATCGTCAGTATTAGTAGTGGTAGATACAAGACAGGGGCAAAATATGTGATCCCAGTCATGATTAGAGGCTGATCTCAATTACAAAATTCGTCATATGAGGGTCACAGACATCTGATCCCCAAGACACCACACTGGATACCCAATCATAAATTGATGTTTAAAAGATGACCTCCCACAAACTGTCCACAGCCATCTCTGACCTCTATGCCCAGGTCATTGATACGAAAAAAATCACCGCCGCCGATCGTCAAGTTTTGATAGAAGCGATCCATTCCCAAAATCTGGGTGAAGACGAACGACAAGCCATCGATCGTCTTCTCTGGTCCGCTAGTCGGGGCCGCATGCAAGTGGTGGATGGCTGAGGTCATCATTGCCTTCGACTCCGCTCAGGCAGAACGGAGCGCAGGGCACTGACGCAGACCGTTAAATACTCAGCCGCTGATAGACCTGATCCAGGTGCCGTAGCTGATGGCTAGGATCAAAACAGCTCTCAATCTCTTCTGGGGTGAGGTAATCCTGAACGCGCTCATCGGCACTGACCAGCGCTCGAAAATCCCCCCCCTCAACATTCCAAGCGGTATGGGCTAGGGATTGCACAATTTGATAAGCCTCTTCCCGGCCCAGCCCCTTGCTGACCAGGGTGAGGAGCACCCGCTGGCTAAACACGACGCCCCCGTAGACATTCATATTGCGCAGCATGTTGTCGGGGTAAACCAACAGATTTTTCACCAGCTTCGTGATCTCCACCAACATGAAGTGGGTCAAGATACAGGAATCCGGCAGGGTCACCCGCTCTACGGAACTATGGGAAATGTCCCGTTCGTGCCAGAGCGCCACATTTTCGAGCATGGCCATGGCGTTACCGCGAATGATGCGGGCTAACCCCGTCAGCCGCTCGGATCGGATCGGGTTACGCTTATGGGGCATGGCCGATGACCCCTTTTGCCCCTTGGAGAAAAATTCCTCCACCTCTAGAACATCGGTGCGCTGGAGGTTGCGAATCTCCACCGCAAAGCGCTCAATCGAGGCGGCGAGTAACGCCAGGGCATTGGCAAACTCCGCATGGATATCCCGAGAGATCACCTGGGTCGAGGCAGTGTCAGGACGTAGGCCCAGCTTTTGACAGGCTAGGGCTTCCACCTTGGGTTCGATGTTGGCATAGGTGCCCACGGCCCCTGAGATTTTGCCGACGGCGATGGTGTCTTGGAGGGCGGTGAGGCGATCGCGGTGGCGCAGCATCTCGGCCAACCAACCCGCCAGCTTAAAGCCAAAGGTCATCGGTTCGGCATGGATGCCGTGGGATCGGCCAATCATCACCGTGTTCCGGTGTTCCTGAGCCCGGTAGCGGATCGCCTGGATCAGGTTCTCCACATGGACCATAATCACCTGGAGGCTCTGAACCATTTGCAGGGACAGGGCCGTATCGAGCATGTCGGAGCTGGTCATGCCCAGGTGGATGTAGCGGCCCGCATCGCCCACGTATTCGTTCAGGTTAGTCAAAAAAGCGATCACATCGTGGCGAACTTCCGCCTCAATTTCTAGAATCCGTTTGGGATCGAAATCTGCCTTGGCCTTGATCTCTTCAACCGCCGCTTTCGGAATGTAGCCCAAGTCGGCTTGGGCGTCACAGACAGCAATCTCGACCTGAAGCCAGGTTTTGAATTTGGCCAGATCAGTCCAGAGTTCGCCCATCTCGGGCAGGGTATAGCGTTCGATCAAGGGGTGTTGCAGAATACAGCGGCTCTATTCTACCGACTGGGCTGACTGGAATTAGCAAATATCACGGAATCTGTCACTGCAACAGTGAATCCACAAAAAATACACTGCCTGCGGGTACCTTAGGGTCTAGGGGCACCAGAGCTACAGGAACGTCCGCTGTTGTGATTGTTTTAGGCAAAAGATCATGGTGAATGCCCTTGAATATTGGGTCCGGCAATCGATCGGGGCCCTCACTCCCAACCTGGGCTGGATGGTGTGGAATACCTTCCTGGCGGTCATTCCCCTCGCGTTGAGTGGTTGGCTCTTTATGTCGGGTCAGCGACGCTCTCTGCTGTGGTGGATCGGCTTAGTCACCTTCATCGCTTTCTTGCCCAATGCGCCCTATGTGCTGACCGATGTGATCCACCTGGTGCACGACATCCGCTGGGGCTACTCCATTTGGGTGATCAGCTTAGTGTTGGTCCCGGCCTATTTGCTGTTTATGGCGATCGGGTTTGGGGCCTATAGCAGTCGCCAATTGCATTAAGACATAAGCTAGAAGCATTTCCCATCTCCGGTGAGTGCCA
>JAQCKL010000481.1 GCA_027592485.1 Cyanobacteriota bacterium | reverse complement strand
TGCCCTTAAAATAGTTGCTCACTCCTGATGTCAAAAGGCTTCGGCACCCCTGCTTCAGTCCCTGCTAGCGCAACCATCAAAAAGCTCAAACACGGTAAAAGACTTTTCAAACAGCTTCTCAAGCCGGAAGACGCCAAAACCCTAAGGAATGAGGGTTTAATCGCTCCACTATTCTGACTCCCTCGCCCATTCTTGGCAGAGGACCAGGGAGAGGGCCATGGGTGGCAGTCGTGTTTTGCTGGGCTCGCTACAGAGCATTCTAGTGGCCTCAAGGCTAGGCTAGGAAATGGACTGAGCTTGTCCTATGGCTTTCGGCCCGACGTCTCCAACGCGTTCGCGAAGCGATTGCCCTGCAGCGTCGCCCGCAGGGAAAGCCAAATTTCAAAGCCAGCCTTCCTTATAAATTCGCCCAGGGGAAACTCACAGGACCAAATCCCTGCTAGCCCATCATGGGTACCCTCCTCCTGTTAATCGCGCCCCTCCATTGCATCCACAAACTAGTCCGTGATTATACTGATAGGGTGTCTACCCATGGGATCGTTTCAGGAGCATAGAGATGAACCTGATCTGGTATCAATCCGGGGTGATCTATCCGATAGGCAAAACGACGCATGGGCTTATCCCTAGACAACCATATCTATGCTATTGGGGGGAATACTTCACGGATTCTGATGGCGTCATCCAAAAAAGTCCCCGGTGGAAAAACTCAAAGCAAGGGGTGATTGATTGCCCCAACTTCGACACGTGGGAATCAGTTAATTTCAGGCGCAAAGCCGCGCCTGAATATGTCAGGATTATTCCTATTCCTACCTCGCATCCTGAACTATGGAATTCAGCGCTGACCAATAGGCCGGACAATGATGATTTGGTGCTGATTTATGTCCAGTCCTACGGTGGGGCTCTGTACAATATTTCCCCCGGTTGTTATTTTGGCAAGTTCAGACACGATCCTCTGGCAGAGTGGGAAATATTTAGGGCTCGCCCGACTCCTGACGATGGCTATCGGAATGAGCACATGAAGATTGAGGCCTCTTTGGTTTACTGGCTCCCCCTGCCACCCTTGCAAAACAGGAATGATTATTAGAGCCTAGCGCCAAGCTAGTCAGAGAGGGTCATCAGAAGCCCTGCCCTGTGCAGGTTCTCAAGGTACTGCTAGGACCGTCAAAGGCAATGGCGTAACCCAGGTTGGACCTCCGGCATGTGGCCCAACCCAAATAAAAGCACCAACCCCTGATGTGTTTTCTATGGTCTCACCCCTGCCCGGAATGGATCCCGACCTAAACCACATCCAACTTGAAAACTCGAGTTTTCACCGTGGGGCGAACTACGGGTTTGGATGTGGCCAAGGTTTAGGTCTTCACCGCTGGGCCACCGATCGCACCAGTGGCTCAAAGATATCGGCGTTGTCCGCGTGATTGCTGGCTAGGGTGGGGTAGGGGCGATCGCGGTAATTGGCCCCCACGGTTAGGGGAAACGGTTCCTGGCCATCCAACGGCGTCCACACCGCGCCCGCCGCCTGCAAGATCGGCCACACCCCCGCAATGTCCCAAATCTTCGGAGTAGCTTCCACGCCGCCCACCGCATAGCCCGCCGCCACCAGCAACAGATTGTAAGAGGCCACCCCCAGCATCCGCACCTTGCAGGGGAAGGGCTTTTGCAACACCTGTAGGCTGCGGGCACAGAGGCTAAAACACTGATGTTTCGCCGGGCTATCGGGGCAGGTGTGGATGGGCTGATCGTTCAGAAAGGCCCCTGTCGGCATCGCCAAACCGCTATCTCCGGACCAATAGCCATGGAAATGGTGACCCAGGTTGGGCATATACACATAGCCATAAACCGGCGTGCCCCGGTAGAGCAGCCCCAGGGAAATCCCCCACAGGGGAATCCCCCGAGTGAAGTTGGTGGTGCCGTCGATCGGGTCAATAATCCAGCACCAGTCGTTAGCGGGAAACACATGGCTGCTCTCCTCGCTCAGTACCCCATGGTCGGGAAAGGTCTCCCGAATCGCCGCCGTCAGGGTGTCGTCAGACCATTGGTCGAAGGCCGTCACCAGACTGCCATCCCATTTTTCTTCGGCCTGGGTCTTGCCAAACGCGGCCAGCAACCGTTCCCCCACGGTGCTGGATTGACGGGAGGAAAACGTCAGCACCGAGTCCCAAAAATCAGTCATGGTTAGTCCAATTCCAGTTCCATTACGGTCGCGATCGCTTTGGCCGAGTCGGTCTTAAAGGTGCGCACATTCACCCGCGTCAACAACCCAAAGGCCAGCACCATTCCCACCGCCTGACAGGCAAAAACCAGCCCAAAAGCCCAAAAACTCTGACCAAACCAATACCGCCCCCCATCCAACAGAGCTCCCCCCATCACCGTGGCGCTGGCCTGGGCCATAGCCTGGGAGAGGCCCCAAGCGCCGATAAAGGTCCCGGCGGTTTCGGCGGCGGTGAAATCTAGCATCAGACTGACGGCACTGTTGGTCAAAATCCCCGAGGCCAACCCAAACAACATCACCGCACTGCGCAGCATTGTGGGATCGGCGGTGGCCCCGGATAAAATAATCAGCCCAAAGCAACCGGCATTGAACAGGCAGCCCACCATGGCGGTCCGCCGCTTCCCCAGCCGAGGCACGATCCAAAATCCGGCCAGGGCAATGCCCGCCAAAATGCCGTAGCCCCAAAACTGGTTGAGCCCAGCACTTTCACCAATGGTGAGGCCAAACACCTCGCGGGCGTAGGGTTCCAGCACCGGCTGCTGCAGGAACAAGCTAATGGTCATCACCAGCAAAAACACAAAGAAAACCCCGGTCTGACGGGAGGCGGTCAGCACCTGCAGGGCTTGCTTAAAGGTGATTTGGTCGTCGCGACCGGCCAAGGTGGAGCGACTGCGAAAGCGGGAATAGCGCTTTTCGATCCCAAAGGTGGCGGTGATGCCCAAGGCCACCACCGCCAGGGGAAAAATGATGAAAAGTTGGGTGATCGAGGCTTGCAGGGTGTCAGGGCTCATCCCCTCCAGCATTTTCTCTCCGGCGATCGCCCCCGCCACAATCCCCACCATCAACATCGCCCAGACGATGCCCACCAGTTGGGAGCGGTTGTCCTCATCGGAGACATCCACCAGTAGGGCCGCAAAGGGGGTGGAACTGGCGCTGATACAGAGACCGTAGAGGGCCAATAGGCCAGCCAGAACCCCGAGCCAGGCTGTGGTTTCGGGACTCCAACCCTGGGCCGCACTGGCTCCCAAGGGCCACACCACCTGAATGGCGATAAACAAGCAAATTGCCTGCAGCCCCAGCCCCAGCCACACATAGCCGGTGCGGTGATAGCCCAAAAAGGGCTTGGCATCGGACATTTGCCCAAACCACAGTCGGGCTGGGGCCACGAACTGGTACATGGCGATCGCCCCCGACGCCAGCAAGGCCGGGATTTTTAGCTCAGAGATCAAGACCTGGTTGAGAATCCCCAGGGTGAGCACCGATAACAGCCCCAACCCCATTTGAAACAGCCCCAATCGGAACATGGTGAACAGATTTAGGCGCGGCGGGGTAGACATGGGCGAGGGGAATTTTAAGGGGGCATGGAATTGCCCTCGCAGGCCTGCCCGAAACGGACGAGGGGCTGCTAGGACCGAGGCTAACCCCTCACAGCATAAAACCCTAAGGAGCGCGATGGGGAAAGAATACTGGCGGTTCCAGATGGCTCAGTCCTAGGCACAATAGAGAGCGCTAAAACGATACAACAAACTTAAACGGTATTGTTCTGCCTTTTGTTGAGTACAGCCAAGGATGAGTGGTAACCGTCCCCCGTCACGCTGGCGGAGCGGAGTCGTATGCCTTTGAGGCAGGCTAAACGCAACGCCAACGGAATGACAAAGTATGGGTATTTAAGCGGACCTCATAGGGCAAAGCCTTCCAGACTGGACTGATCCAGACCCTTCTTGCCATCAAGTAGAGATCATATAGCAGTCGCCAATTGCATTAAGACATAAGCTAGAAGCATTTCCCATCTCCGGTGAGTGCCAT
>JAQCKL010000008.1 GCA_027592485.1 Cyanobacteriota bacterium | reverse complement strand
GTAAATTCCGGCTCCGCCTCAATATGCACAATCGAATTCAGCAGGGTTTTGAAATCCCCCGCCACCGTTGCCGCCTCAATGCTCACCTTCTTGCTCTGGTTGACCAGCCAACCATCAAAGGGCAGCGAAAAAGAGCCCTGCAACGCATTTACCCCCGCGTGGAGGGCCTGGAGATCATCAATAAAGACCACATTCTCAGCGGTCTCTAAACTAAGGGACGACCCCGAAGGGGCTGCCGCCACCACATGGTAAAAGCTCGGCCCAATGCTGACCTTAGCGCCAATGCTGGCATGGCCCGTGGGCTGAGCATTCAGCCGTTTCGCCGTACCCGCACTGTGGAGGAAATTTGTTAAGACCCCCGCCTCAATAATCGGCAGGCGACGGGTGGGGGTGCCTTCGCCATCAAAGGTT
Organism: Cyanobacteriota bacterium; assembly: GCA_027592485.1. Lineage (GTDB taxonomy): Bacteria > Cyanobacteriota > Cyanobacteriia > Phormidesmidales > Phormidesmidaceae > PCC-6406. The sequence continues at coordinate 23,405 of JAQCKL010000008.1, read as the reverse complement.
TCCGCACTGATGTTGTCGGGGTGCAGGGCATCATTGTAGACCGATAGTAGGGGGGAGGCGATCGCCTCCCCCAGGGTCTCCACCGTAGACAAACTGCGGTTATCCAAAATGCTCTGGGCGTTGAACATATTCGAGAAGGCATCCAAGAGGCTCAAAAAAGCCTCCGCTGAGAACACCACCGGGTACTTGCCCGTGGCGATGGTCTCATAGTCCAAATGACTCAGGGTCTTGTCCGTCGCCTCTTGCAGACAACCCTTGACATCCAATTCTGCCAACCCAGGGTTAAGGCGCATCGCCCCGGCAGAGCGGGGTTTGCGCCCCTCTTGCTCGGTTTTGCTGTAGAGGTAAATCGAGGTGTAAGAACGGCCCTCCTGGCGTAGCGCACCGGCACTGTTCAGATAAAACCGATCCACCTCCCGCTGGGCCAACCCGTTGTAGGGCACCGATGCGATCGCCGGGTGGGCATCCATCAGCGCTTTCTCCGCCCCCAACAGGGTCTCGATCAGCTGGGGGACCGGGGCGGGGGCAACCTTCTGGGCATTTACCTCACCCACCGGGGCCGTCGCCTCGGGGCTGAAGTCAGGAATATTTTCCGTGGCCCCAAAGACACTAGCCTCCTGGGCGGTTTTCAGGGCCAACTCAATGCCGCTGGGATTGACATCGGTGGTGGTCACCCCCAAACGGCCCTGATCATTCCAAACCCGCACAATCACACTAGAGCGCTGGGACGCCTTGACCTGCTTGGGTTCACCGCGATCCACCTGGACGCTGGTCTCATCCACAGCGGATCCGTAAAGGTCGTATTTAGTAATCCCGAGGGCTTGGGCACCGGTTTGGGCGTAATCAGCAATGTCCTGGATGGTCGACATAATGGCTCTATTGACAGCAGTGAAAGCATAATCTCTCTCTGCCGTAAGGCTTAAAAGAGATGCAACTGTCCTAGTCTAGCGCTGCCTTGGTGGGGGTTGGGGGGGGCAAAAGTTGGGTTTCTCCGCAGGGGTGATTGGCCGCCGGGAAAGAAAAGTCAACCCCTAAACTTAACTACTCAATATTCTCGGGAAAAATACGGATAGCCCGCTGGCACCAGTCAAGGCACAGCGCCCAATGGCGCTCACGCCCGATGCTGACCGTCGCCATGGGTTGTTCCTGGCAAAATCCTCAAGAAGGTTACGGCTGTGAAGCGATCGCCCCCACCGCCCACGTCCTGGTTCCACACCCTCAAACGCAAGCTGCGTCAACCATCTCTACGGATCATGTTTACGGTGCCGATGGTGGTGCAACTCGTGGCCGCCGTCAGCCTTGTGGGTTACCTTTCCCTGCGTAATGGTGAGCAGGCCGTCCAAAATTTGGCCTCGCAACTGCGGGGCGAGTTGTCAGCCCGTATTCAGCGAGAGTTACAGAGTTATTTTGGCGATCCCCACGAGATCAATCGCCTCAATGCCGTTGCCTTCAGCTATGGGGATTTGGATATTGAGACAGCCCAATATGGCGAACATTTGCTGTTTCAGCAAATGAAGATCCACCCTTCCATGGCCTTTATCTACTGTGGCAGTGCTAAATCGGGAGAATTTTTTGGCGTCCTCCGGGTCCCAGAAACCGGAGAGTTACAACTGTCCTACGGCAATAGCAGCAACAATTTTTTCCGAGACTACTACAGTCTGGATGTGCGGGGTAAACGCCAATACAAACAGCGCCAAGCAGATAAAAGCTACGATGCCCGCCAGCGCCCCTGGTATAGCGCTGCCCTCAATGTCGAGGGACCCGCTTGGACCGATGTTTACATTGCCTTTACGACTGGGTTGCCCAATGTCACCGCTAGCTTGCCCGTTTATGGTGGGGTTCAAGATCGACAGTTATTGGGGGTTTGTGCCACGGACGTGGTCTTGCCAGAGGAATTTCGCACCTTCCTCAGCCAATTAAAGATTGGTGAATCGGGCCAGGCCTTTGTGGTGGATCGCCAGGGTCAGTTGATTTCGAGCTCTACGGATGAACCGCTGATGATCGTGGACGGGGAAACCGCTACTTTTCTCAAGGCGGAGGCGAGTGCCGAACCCTTAATTCAAAGGTCGGCGCAGTTTCTGCTACAGCGTTTTGGCCGCTTAGATAACATTCAGGAGTCCCAGCAACTGACCTTCGAGCTGGATGGGCAGCAACAGTTTCTAGAGGTCTTGCCCTTCAACGATGGGTTTGGTCTCGACTGGCTGATTGTAGTGGTGGTGCCCGAATCCGACCTGATGGGGCAGATCTACCGCAATACTCAAATCACCATCATGCTCTGTGCCGTCGCGCTGGCGATCGCCCTAGCCATCGGTATCATCGCCACCCGTTGGATCACCGCCCCCATCGTGCAGCTGAACGCCGCCGTCAAGGAAATTGCCCAAGGCAATTGGCAACAAACCATCGACCTCGATCGCACCGATGAGGTGGGTGAATTGGGTCGCTCAGTGAACCAGATGAGCACCCAACTGCAACAATCCTTCAACCAGGTTGAGGCCCAGAAAAATGCCTTTGCCCGGTTTTTTCCCACGGAATACCTCAAGTTCTTTAGTAAAGAGAGCATCACGGACATCAACCTGGGCGACTGCATCAGCAAAGAGATGGCGGTGATGTTTGCCGACATCCGTCAGTTCACTGGCCTCGCGGAGAATATGCCGCCCCAGGAACTGGCTGACTTTATGAATGCCTATCTGCAGAAGATTTCCCCCGAAATTCGGCGGCACCATGGCTTTGTCATCAAGTTCATCGGCGACTGCATCATGGCGGTCTTCCCTGAAAATGTGGAGGATGCCCTAGATGCCAGCCTGGCCCAGTTTGAGAAGATCCGGGAATACAACCAGGAACGCAAGCAAGAGGACCTGCCCCCCATCGCCATTGGCATGGGTCTCCATGTGGGGCAGATGATGCTGGGAATCATCGGTGAGCCCACCCGCCTCCAGGGGGATGTGTTGTCGGACACGGTGAATCTTGCTGCCCGCTTGGAGGGTATTTCTAAGATCTATGGGGCACAGCTGTTGACGTCGGAGAGTGTGATGGCTCAGCTCTCGCACCCAGAACGTTATCAGCCCCGATTTTTAGATCGGGTCATGGTCAAAGGTCGGGTCGAGCCCCTGAATATCTACGAGATTTTGGCCGCTGACAGCGAGACCATGCGGACCCTGAAGCTCAAAACCCGCAATGACTTTGAGGCCGGAGTCCGCCACTACCAGGACTGTGACTGGTTAGAGGCGAAGCATTGTTTTGAAGCGGTGCTGCGGGTGAATATTGCCGATCGCGCCGCCCAGGTATATCTGCAGCGCCTTGAGCAGTTTTTGACCTATGGTATTCCAGACCATTGGAATGGGGTCTGGGCCTTTACCCAAAAAGGATAAATGCCTCAGAGACTATTTGAAAAGGGGGTAAACCCGTTTTAGATAATACTGGAACTCATCCGTAGAGCGTCTGAAGCCCTTATGCTAGCGTTGCTTGCCTTGGGTAATCCATGTCGCTAAAAGACGTCCAGAGAACTTTTCAACCAGCCTCTCAGACTGAGTTAAGGCCTAACGGGGCGATCGCTATGGCTGCTGACACAACCACTTGTTTGATTATTGGCGGTGGCCTAGCGGGGTTGATGGCCGCCGTCACCCTACAGCGGCGTGGCCTCCATCCGATTGTGCTCGATAAGGGCTATGGCATCGGCGGTCGATTAGCCTCTCGCCGGGTCCGGTCCAATCGGGGAAACATCGGGCTGTTTGACTACGGGGCGCAGCAGTTTACCGTTGGCACCCCCACCTTTCAGAGCTGGGTCGATGACTGGCTCCAGCAGGGCATTGTTCGGACCTGGTCCCAGGGATTTGCCGATGCTACGGGGGGCTTTAGGCAGAGCGATCACCCCCACTACTGTGGCGTGGTCAGCAACCGGGCTATTGCCCAACACCTGGCCCAAACCCTTGAGATCCACCAGCCGCAACAGGTCACGCGGCTGGATTGGCAGGGGGAGCAATGGGTGGCTTACACCGAGAGCGCTCAAACCTTTTCAGGGGACGTGGCGCTGTTGACCCCCCCGCTCCCCCAAACCCTAGGGCTGTTGGCCCTCTCCCACATTCCCATCCCGGATGATGTGGCCCCTCGCCTACAAATCGTCACCTATGCGCCCTGCATTGCGGTGTTGGCCCTACTGGCGCAGGAGAGTGCCATCCCAGCCCCAGGGGGACTCTATCTCAATGGCGAGCCCCTGCAATGGTTGGCCAGCAATAGTCAAAAGGGAATCTCTCCAGGGGGATACGGGGTCACCCTCCATGGCGGTCCTCGGTTTAGCCAAGCCTACTGGGAAGCGGACAACGCCGCGATCGCCGCTCACCTAATCGCCGCCGCCCAACCCTGGCTCAACGCGCCCGTCATGGCCCACCATGTCCATCGCTGGAAATATAGCCAGCCGCTGCAGCGGTTTGGGGATGCCTTTACCCAGATCAATCGCCCTGGTCCCCTATTCTTGGCTGGGGATGCCTTTGCTCCAGAGGCTGCCGCTTCGACTCTTGAGGGCGCAGCCCTGTCGGGTTTGGCCGCCGCTAGGGCGATCGCTGACGCCTACCGTTAAGGCGATTCCCTCGCCCTGAGGACATGACCCACCGGTTGGGGCGGAGGCCCTTGCCATTGACAGCTACTGGGGGACAGGGAAATCAGATCCTCAATGTTGCGGGCCATGGTGCAGCAAATGGCGTCTAGGGGCAAATCATTGGGGTCGTGGCCAAAGGGATTTTCGATTTCGATGCCGATTTCCTCAATGCCGAAGACCGCAAAACTGATGAGCCCGACCACGCCCCCGGTCCACCAGTGCAAGCTGCCCACCACTTGGAAGGTGAGGGAGAGGCAATAGAGCATCAACAACTGCTTGAGGTGAATGCTGTAGGCCAGAGGAATGGGGGTTTTGAGAATGCGTTCACAACCGCCCAAAACATCTACGGTTTTGTCCAGGAGATCGATCATGGCGCTGAGCTGATAGGGATTCAGCTGTCCCTGACGATGGCACCGCTGCAGATAGTCGGCAGTCCAAAAGGCGATCTCCAGGGGCGGGTGGTTCATAGCCCGGAGCTGGGCGAACTGCTGAGGGGACATCATCGCCTCCAGCTCTGGATGCAGGGGTTCTTGCCGGAGGTGCAGCTTCATGGCGATCGCAAAGCCCACCAATAGCCGCAGGGCCGCAATCTTGGCGGCGCGATCGTTCGCCTCAGTTTCTTCAACCGCAACCCAGATCTGACGGGCGAGGTTGCGGGTGGTGTTAACCAGGGTGCCCCAGAGCTTGCGCCCTTCCCAAAAGCGCTCGTAAGCCGTGTTGGTGCGAAACACCAAGAGCAGACCGAGGACAATACTGGGCACCAAACTCCCCAACACCGGCCAAGATACCGCCCAGCCCGCCTGCTCAAGGGCTGCAATCACCGTCCCAAAGCCAATACAGAGACAAACGCGGGGCAGCACCGCCGGAATCACCGACCCATGCCAGCGAAACAAGACCTGAAACCAAGGGATTTTATTCTCCATCGGCCTGGTTCCGTTTGGGGTCCCCTAACCAGTAGGGGGCCTGCCCCAGCTTCACCTTGGGCTGTAGCTCCGGTGAAGGCGAGGCACTGCCCCAATGGCTCTCCAGGGAACGTAATAGGGCATCCTGCTGGACCCGAAACCCATCCAGGTTATAGCCCTGGTTGAGAATGGCAAACCAGATGGGGCCGCGATCGCGACTATAAAATACCCCCGCCAAAGAACTCACTTCGGCCAAGGTGCCGGTTTTTAAGGCGGACTGGGTAGGCAGATCCCGTCCGACCAGGGTGCCGATTTCTTGACCCATCACCGGCATCACATCGGACACTGACAGACCCTGGGGTTGCAATACCTTTTGAATCGCTTGCAGGGTGACGACCACCGCTCGGGGAGACATTTGATTCTCAACCCCCAGACCGGAGCCATTGATAAAGCGCACCTCCTCTAGGGGCAGTTGGGTTTCTGCCACCACCTTCGCCGCCACCGTATTAGCACCCCCCGTCCCGAGGGCAATCAAATCGGCCATGGCGTTGTTGCTGTAAATATTCATCGCCTTGAGCAGGGCCACTAAGGGCAGCGACTGGTGGCGAATCAGCCCTTTCGGCGGGGCCTCAGCAGCAATTTGGCCCAGCACCACTTCCCCCTCGATCCACAGATTGGGTTGCTTGGTCCCAGGGGGGAGCGTGGCGTAATATTGCTGGGCCTCGGCGGACCAGCGGGCTGAATCGAGACCTTCGCGCAGGAGCTCGCCGGAATCGTAGGGATCCGGATCAAAGTTCATGGAAAAGTCCCCGACGATCACCAAGTTGCCGGTGACCCGCTGCAGGCCCAGGGCTTGTAGGGCATTGCCGAGGGCGATCGCCTCCTCCCACACAAAGTAAGGATCACGCCCCCCTTGAACAATTAAATCTCCCTGGAGTACCCCATTCTGGATCGTCCCTCGGTAACCCACCAAGGTTTCAAATTGGTGATCAACCGGCCAAGTCCTAAGGGCCGCCAGGGTCGTGGCCAGTTTGGTCAGGGAAGCCACCGGTAGGGGCACAATCCCCTGATGGCTCGCCAGGGCTGTTGCCCCCGCTTGCACCCAAACCCCTTGTGCTGAGGCCGAAAACCCCTGGCTGGCCAGGGTAGCGACATACTGCTCGACAATCGCCTCCGCTTGGGAGTCAGTGGCGTTGAGCTGGGTCAACCAGGGTGCCGACCACTGACTGGCCGTCACCAAGGCAGGCCAGGGCATCGGTTGCAGCGGCACCGGACTGGCTGTCCCCAGTAGCAGGGAAATCAACCCTAGGAAAGTGGAATGCACGGATAGAAACCCCAGCTGGCTTAGCGGTTGCCCCATATCCTAGCGAAAATAATGGCAATGATTAGGGCTTTTCCCCCATTACGGCCATGGTGGGGATTCGTTAAAATAGCGTGCCCATCATTAGCAGGTCTAACCGCTTTATGGTCACCCCGTCCAAATTGCCCAGCTGGCTCCGGGAACGGATCATCGCTACCTGTGGCTATCCTGGCCAAGACCATACCCCCTACCTCTGTTTTCGAGAGCGGCTCTATCGGGTTAAAGATGGCAACCCTCGACCCGAGCGGCGCTTAGTGCTGGTGATCGATCACTGGTCCCCAGCCATCTGCAACTGGACTCGTATTGGCACCGGTGGCTACCAATACCATGCCGAAATTCCGGGTAGCGAGTCGGGTAACCCATGGCTCAAGGGAGACCTTTACCCCCAGGACAATGCTCTGAAGTTAATTGATCTGGGGCTCCAGCAAATTACCCACGTTGGGTGTATTCCAGCGGGGCTCTACCTAGGTCATTGTGACAATCATGATGGGAAACGCCGCTGGCAAATCATGCCCCAGGTCAAAACAGGCACCCTGAGCCCAGGGTGGCTACCTATAGAAGATGAATCCGTCCTAGCCTGGTTATCCCTGCCGGGCGTCGGTAAATATAGCGCTGACCCCTTTGCTGAGGGCACCTAGGGGCGCTTTGATCCTAAGCGCAGCAACAAAATGGCTCGTAGCCTTGTCCTCACCGGACTGGCGACTTGCTGTAAACCCTGCCGCCGGTGAAGCGCACTATCAGTAGAACCTAGTAGAACCAGCAATTAAACCTAGAAAAAACCCCAGCCAGGGCTGGGGAAGGTGTGCTTTGAAAGATGTGCTTTGAAAAGGGCGCAACGTTTGGCTCAAACCTGACGAGCAGTGGGTTAAGCCTCTATTTCTGTTGCATCAAAGTCTAGACCTTGGGCATTCAGCGTCTCCGCCAAGATGGCTTTGATAACTTCGATGTAAGTGGGGGTATCGGCTTGGCTCTGTTGAACGGGCTGAGAGGCAGTGGCAATCATGGTGGGAACTCCAGGGCGCGGTTTCGCTATGAATTAATAGTTCCGTGAATTTTCCTTTTGGGAAGTGAGGGCAGTCCACTCGCTACGGTGACATCTCAGTATTTGCACGGTGTGCGGCGTCCTGTGGGCGGGTGACTAGAGCCAGGTATTTCCGTGATCTCGATCACGTTTTTGATTACCCCCTGGGCCATCCATCACAATCCTCTACCATCATTAGGACCATGCAAGATTGAGGATGATGGGGTACAAGCTATTGATGATCTCAACTCCGGTGGGGCCATTGGGATCGGGTCTGGGGGGCGGAGTTGAGCTGACGGTCACCAACTTGGCGCGGATCTTGCACCAGCGGGGCCATCGCCTCACCGTGGTTGCCCCCGAAAAATCGACCCTGGCAGTGGATGTGGAACTGGTGACGCTACCGGGCCAGTGGCAGTCCACCGCCCAAACCGCCGGTCGCCAAACCCCTGTGACCCAGCCAGAGCCTTCGGTACTGTCGGCCATGTGGAGCTATGCCCGCCAGGTACAGTCAGCCTATGACCTGATCATCCATTTTTCCTATGACTGGTTGCCCTTTTATCTGACCCCATTTTTTCAAATTCCGATCGCCCATTTTGTCAGCATGGGCTCCCTGAGTGACAGTCAGGATGGGATCATGGCCGCCGTGGCCCAGAGCCATCCCGGCACCCTTGGTGTCTACACCCGTACCCAAGCCGAGACCTTTTCAGCCCCGGAACACTATCGGCACCTAGGGAGTGCCATTGACCTGAGTCTGTATGACTATTGCCCCATCCCCGCCCACCAACTGGCTTGGGTGGGCCGTATTTCCCCCGAAAAAGCCCTAGAGGATGCGATCGCGGCAGCGGAGCAAAGCCAGGTCCCCTTAAAAATCATGGGCAAGCTGGAAAATCCGGCCTATTGGCAAGCCCTGCAGGCACAATACCCCCAGGCTCCAGTGGAGTATTTGGGTTTCTTCGATACCCAGAGTCTGCAAACTGTCCTAGGCAATTGTCGGGCCTTAATCATGACCCCCCGTTGGGTAGAAGCATTTGGGAATGTGGCGATCGAGGCGCTGGCCTGTGGGGTACCGGTGATCGCCTATAAACGGGGTGGCCCGATCGAAATTGTCCGCCATGGGGAAACTGGTTGGCTGGTAGAACCCGATAGTGTGGCAGGGTTAGTCAGGGCCATTCACGCCATTGACCACATTGATCGCCGCACCTGTCGCCACCAGGCGGAGCAGGATTTTTCGCTCCCCGCCCTCGGGGAGCGCTTTGAACAGTGGTTTGCCACGATGGTGCCGGTGCGCTCCAGCCTATAAAGGGCCAGATAGGGACCCCTCGACACCATGGCTGTTGCCGACTCCGTTACAGCGGGTTGGATTTCACCGGCGCAGTCGGGCGAATCCGGGGCTTACCCTTATTGATTTTGGGTGCCCCTGGGCTACGGGAAGGCGCAGATGGGGGCCGACGGCCTTGGGGAGTTCTTTTCTTTTTCTTCTTCGGTGGCACAATCCCGATCGCGTGGCCATCCAACATCACCAGTTGCTTATCCCGGCGCTCGACATCTAACTCCCAGAAATAGCCCACGGTTTTGCCGGTCAACTGGCCGACCACCGTCAGTCGAAACGCTTTAATACCCTTTGTATCTTGCTTATTGGTCTGCAGGATCTTAATGACCATGATCTGACTATCGTCGTCATAGCTCAGAATTTCCCCCCGAATCGAAAAGTAATTCTCGTTAGAGACGGTTTCGGCGCGGGTCGGTGCTGGGGCTTCTGCCTCTATGGGCGCTGCTGGAGCGGCCTCCTCCAGCTCCTCTGATTTTGCTTGGGGGGCCTCACCGGGCAAGCCTAGGGTCTCTGGCTCCCATACCCCCACGATTTGCAAATGCAGGTCTAGTGCTTGGGTGTCTTCATCCTGTCGGGTGCGGGGATAGACAACCCATAGGTGGGGGGTTTCCAGGTCGATATGGTTTTTGATCAGGCTGGTAACGCGCCCCAACAAAACCGAATCGATCACAGCCCCTTCATCGGTGATCACGTCACCCCGATTGAACTGTTCCTCTTGGGGTTTGTATATGCCCCGAACCAGGCCAATCGCCCGATACTGGCGGGGTTCGCTGGGCGGCGAAATCGGCTGCGGGGGCTGAAATAGCGGTTTAGGCTCTGACGATGGCACCGCGCCCTGAACATCAGCGGGTGGAGCTGTTGGACTGGGGGGCTTGGGCCGTAAGGGGCGGTGAGGGGCGTTCAATTCCATGGATGGACGTTTGGGTGGTTGAGATTGGGCCGATGATAGAGACGACTCCGGCGGACGCGGCTCCCCAGAATTCATGAATTCTCGCCCCTCCTAAAAGCAAAAACAATGGATATACCCACCGATGACCGATTGGAAGTATCCCCTAAGGGTAGCACCAGGATCTAATGCTGGTAGCCGTTCTGGGCATTGCTTCCCGGTCAGTCCATGCCAACTTTAGGGTGGGTTTTGGCGGGGACTACCAGTATGATTCCTTTCAGTTACTTCATAGGTTACCCAGATTTATCCGCAGGGTTTTGGGGGGTTGGGGTCCCTAGGTGGGGCAGTGACACGGCACTGTCCGAGGAGAAGACCTCGCAGGTTTAGCCTGCAGGCTTAGTCTACGCAGGTTTAGTCTAGGCAGGCTTAGTCTACGCTGGCTTAGTCTACCCATTGTTGCGCCTCGCTAAAGGGTTCCTAGTAAAGCGCTAAGATGGGCACGATGATACGGAGAAAGGGGCTATGGCCGCAAAGCGCAATCGTTGGTTAGTGGTCAGTGTCTTGGTCGTGGCCATCGGGGCGTTTTTAGCGCTGTCGCTGCTGCCTTTATTTAGTGGGCGATCGCCTCGACCCGGTATTGCCAGTACCAGCAGTACCACCCAAACCAATGGTGCTTTAACGGAGCTGGAGGACCGAGCCAGGGGATACGAGCTGGTCCTTGAAAGAGAGCCCGATAACCAAACCGCTATCTTAGGGCTGGTGGAAGCGCGTATTCAGCTAGGGGACTTAGAGGGCGTCGTTGAACCCTTAGAAAAGCTCTCTACCCTGAACCCAGAGGTGCCGGAATATCGTGTGCTCCTGGGGCAAACCAAACAAGCCCTTGGGGATTCTGATGGGGCAGCAGAAGCCTATCGTGAGGTCCTCACCAATCGCCCCGGTGAGATGACCGCCCTCCAGGGGTTGGTGCAACTGCTCTTAGCCCAAGAACGGCCCCAGGCAGCGATCTGGCTCCTGCAAGACACCCTGCAAACGGCAGTGCAGGCAAATGATCTAAATGCCGGCACCATTGATGTGGTATCGGTGCGCCTTTTATTAGGGGAGGTGTACGTCCAGCAAGAGCGGTTTGAAGATGCCGTTGATATTTATGACGAGGCCATCGCCCAGGCAGCAGAAGATTTCCGTCCCCTATTGGCGAAGGCCCTGGTCTTACGGGATCTGGAGCAGGCTAATGAGGCCGGATCACTCTTTGCTCAAGCAGAAGCCTTAGCCCCCGATCAGTACAAAGATCAAATCCGGCAGATGGCATCGTCGGGGACGGCAGCCACTGAGTTAGACGCCAGTCCCGCCCCTGAGGTCGCCCCTGCCAGTGATGCCGCAGGGGATGAGAGCACCGATGGTAGTGAGACTGCCGAATAGCGAAAGGGCTGGATAAGGTGGGTGGCGATGCCCTAACTCCCGGCATCGCCACCCACGACGACATTCCGAATGCGTAGGCTCGGCCCTCCGCAGCCTACGGGCAGGCCACTCTGGCCCCCCTTACCACAGCCCCCCGATTCGTCCCAGTAGAAGTCGTCTCCGATCGCTTCGATATCGGCCAGCGTCCGAAATACATTGCCTGAGAGGGTGACATCCCGCACCGGTTCGGCTAATTTGCCCCTGCGAATCATCCAGGCTTCTCCGGCGGTAAAGGTAAACATCTCGCCGTTGGTCATGCCCCCCAGCCAGTTGCGGGCATAGACACCGGTTTGGATATCGGCAAATAAATCGGTGGCGGGGGTGGTGCCCCGTTCAATCCAGGTATTGGTCATCCGCACCAGGGGTGGATAGTGGTAATTGAGGCAGCGGGCATTGCCCGTCGCCGCTTCCCCCAGCTTGCCTGCGGTTTCTCGGGAATGCAGTCGCCCCACCAAGACCCCGTCTTGAATCAGCTGGGTGGTGGTGGCGGGGGTGCCTTCATCGTCGTATTGGTAGCTGCCGCGATGGCCCTCTGGGGCGGCCCCATCAAAGATATTTAGGCCCTTTGGCCCAAACCGTCGCCCCAGGGTCATCACCTCTAAAATGTCAGGGTTTTCGTAGGCCATATCCGCTTCGGACAGGTGGCCAAAGGCTTCGTGGACAAATAGCCCGGTCAAAATCGGATCGATCACCACGTCATAGGTATTGCCTTGGACCGGGGGGAGATCGAGGGCGGCCACCGCTCTTTGGGCTGCGCCCAAGACTTGGGTATCAAGGTTTTCCAAATCTTCAAATGCCCGGCGAGAGCCGGTGGTTTCTCGCCCGGTTTGCACGGTGCTGCTGTTACGGGCGGTGGCCGCTAGGCGCATTTCCATGTCCGACCAGCGTTGATCAATGCGGACGCCTTCGGAGGTGGCCAACAAAATGTGCTGGGTGACGTCGTTATAGCGCACGGAGGTGGTGGTAATGCGCGGATCGACCCCCTGCAAAATTTCGGCGTAGCGGCTGCAAAGGTCTTTTTTGTGAATTAGGGAAATATGGCGTGGATCGCTGCCGGTGAGGGGAAAGTGACAGGTTTTTTGGACGGTATCGATCGCCGCCAAACAGGTTTCGGCATCGCCCACCAAGTGAGCTGCCGCGATCGCCGCTTCGATTTGTTCGGCAATATTGTGAAGCTGGTTAAAGCTGGCAAAGCCCCAGCCGCCCCGATGACAGGCCCGTACTTGCCCCCCGAGGGAAAGCCCCTCGCTCAGGGTCTCGACCTTGCCGCCCCGCAGCAGAATGTCGGTCCCTTCTGACTCTTCTAGGCGAATCACCAGATAATCGACGCGATCGCGGTAGCGGTCAATTAACGTTAAGACTTGATCGGTATAGCGATCGAACCGGGCAGCCATGGGCACCGCTCTCCTGACACCTCGTCCCCATTGTGCCGTTAAAGGGGCGGAATCGGTGTTGCAAGAACGGTCGGTCATGCACAAACCTAGAGAGGGACTTAACTTTGGCCCTCAATCCTGGATGTTTAACGGATGAAGTTCTGAATATAGTTCAGGTATCCCTGCCGCCCCCTTTCTTTTGTCCAGAATTTGATCGATGACTCAATCCGTTTCAGGCAGGCCACCAGGATATCTAGGGAGATTGGTGCGGTGTTTACAATGGCCTGACCCTTTTCATGGCCCATGGGCGATCGCCCCAACCGGATCTCACCCATGGCCTGGACGGCTTCCGCAACCTCTTTGGTAATCCCCCGCAGCGGACGGTTGCTAATGGATTTTCCCTGGGCTTCGGCCCCATAGATGCGAATCAAGGATGCGATCGCCTTAAGGACCTCTGCATCAATCAAGTCGGGGCTGTTCTGGTAAATCCTAACGATCGCAAACTCCAGATTTTGGAGCACATCCTGATATTCTTCTTCAATTTTCATGGGGTTCACCCTTCCTCCTAAAATGAGCCCGCGCTCAAGTCATCCAACGTTGATGCGAATAGTCTCAGCACCTAATCGCAGGACATTTCACCCCACTCATCCGCTTCAAGGCTGCATTCAAACTTAAGGGGACCATCACTGGTCCAGCCCAGGCTGTATTTGAGTCCCGTACCATCGAGGCCAAAGGTGACGATACCCGTCGCCGTACAAGCCTCAAAAATATGAGTGGCAATCTCCGCCATCATCACCGGCGAATTTAACACGTTGTTAACCGGTCCGTCAGCGGCACTGCCCGAGCTGTCGATGCCACCCATGCCAAAAATGATCTCAACGGATCTGCCAGCCGGTGGGTTTTGATATTGACCAGAAATATCGCGGGTACTAAAGATTGTCACCGATACATTGGGCACATCATTGAGCCGCCCTTCGCCTGCAATCAAAGCCGACTCACAACTGTCTACGGTGCTGGACTGGCCGTAGACCATACCAGGATTGAGTAAACCTGCACCCATGACCAGCAGACCCGGTATCGTAGCAAAAGCGTTCATGACGTTGGGATCCCTCAGAGACTGTGAACCTTAGCACTCGGGTCGTTTTCAGGCTTGTTTTTCAGGCCCATCGGTAGACGCAAGGCCAACATTAACAGATAGCCTGTGCCGCCTGTGCCGCGTTCCCCTCTCGGGAGGGGTTAGGGGTGGGTTTCCGGCTCGTTGCCAAGGGGTTGACCCACCCCGGCCTACGGCCACCCCTCCCATGGAGGGGATAGTTTGGGCAGGTTTCCTTAACCCATACTCAGATTAATCAGAGCCCGGTTGCGAACCATTTTAATGCGGCGCTAAGCACCCGCATGATACTCGGCCCAACAGCCATTGGGTTGGACTTGGCAAAAAGAGTTGGGCTTGGCAAGAAATCGGCTCTCTCGGCTCCTCAAAAATCGATATTTTCGGGGGTGCGGGGAAAGGGGATCACGTCGCGAATGTTGCCCATGCCGGTCATGAATTGCACCAACCGCTCAAACCCCAGCCCGAACCCAGCATGGGGCACCGTGCCGTAGCGGCGTAGATCCAGGTACCACCAGTAGTCTTTCTTGGGCAAGCCCGCCGCTTCTAGGCGCGGTTCTAACACTTCTAAGCGCTCTTCCCGTTGGGAGCCACCGATGATCTCACCCACCTTCGGGGCCAACACATCCATGGCAGCGACGGTTTTGCCGTCATCGTTGAGGCGCATATAAAAGGCTTTGATTTCAGCCGGATAGTCCGTCACGATCACCGGCTTTTTAAAGATGGTCTCCGCCAAGTAGCGCTCATGTTCAGACTGCAGATCAATGCCCCATTCCACTGGATAGGTAAAGTCTTGGTCGGTCTTCTGCAATAAGGCAACAGCCTCGGTATAGGTGAGTCGCTCAAAGGCTTCGTTGATGATATTTTGGGCCGTCTCTAAAATCGTGTTGTCGATGCGCTGATTAAAGAACGCCATGTCGTCTTCGCAATGGTCGAGCACAAACTGAAAGACAAATTTCAGAAAGGCTTCGGCCAGGTCCATGTTGCCTTCTAAATTGCAGAAGGCCATTTCCGGCTCCACCATCCAGAACTCGGCCAGGTGGCGAGAGGTGTTGGAGTTCTCGGCCCGAAAGGTGGGGCCAAAGGTATAGACGTTGGTGAAAGCCATGGCCATGATTTCCGCTTCCAGTTGGCCGCTGACGGTGAGGTAGGTGGGTTTACCAAAAAAGTCTTGGCTGAAGTCCACCTGGCCCTGATCAGTTTTGGGCAACTGGTTGAGGTTGAGCCCGGTTACAGTGAACATCTCCCCCGCCCCTTCGCAGTCGCTGGCGGTGAGAATGGGGGTGTGCATCCACAAAAAGTCGCGGGACCGGAAAAACGCGTGGATGGCCTGGGCGCAGGCGTTGCGCACCCGGAATACGGCTCCGAGGGTGTTGGTGCGCGATCGCAAATGGCCAATAGTTCTTAAAAACTCAAAGGAATGGCGCTTCTTTTGCAACGGATAGCTGTCATCGGCTTCGCCATAGACGGTTAGGGTTTCGGCGGTCAGCTCAAGGCGCTGCCCCTTGGCGGGAGATTCGACCAAGCTGCCGGTCACCGCGACCGAGGCCCCCGTATTCAGGCGTTTGATCACCGCTTCGTAATCTTCCAGGGTGTCATTCACCACCACCTGGAGCCCCGCCATCGCCGAGCCATCATTGATATTCAGAAAGCTGAGGGACTTCTGCTCTCGCTTGGTACGCACCCAGCCTTGGAGGGTAACCGCCTCTCCCGGATTGCCATGGTGCAGCAGGTCTTTGATGGTTCTCAGGGTCATGGATGCTGTCGTGGGGTGCCAGTGGACGGGATAGCCCAGGATCGGGGCTAAACCCTGATTTTAGAGGGTAAGGACCGTCACTGGGGGACGATCACTCATCCAATAGTTGCGGGAGTCCCCCTCAATCTTTTTGAACTGCCTTGCGGGGTCGGCCTCGGGACTGTAGCCCCATCATGATCCCCGTTAAGATCAGGGTCAAAAGCCCCAAGCCGTTGAGAATGGGGTAAATAAAATCCAAATTGATTTGGCCAAACTTACCGCGATGGAGTTCTAGCAGCCAAAGGAAATCATTGGCGCGATCGCTAGCCACGGCCCACTGAAAGGCCATGCCCGTGGTCAGGGTCAGCAGTAAGGGCAGCACCATAAACGGCACTAAAGCGCTGTGGAGTTGGCGGAGGCGGGCTCGATTCATCGGCATCCCTAGGACTGGAATTGTTTTCTCAAGG
The DNA here is from genome assembly GCA_027592485.1 of Cyanobacteriota bacterium. Taxonomy (GTDB): domain Bacteria; phylum Cyanobacteriota; class Cyanobacteriia; order Phormidesmidales; family Phormidesmidaceae; genus PCC-6406. The sequence goes on along the minus strand of JAQCKL010000008.1, from coordinate 7,177 downwards.
CCATCAGGAGAAACGGCCCGGTAATCAACAGTCCGAGTACCGACTCGCCCAGGCCAACTTTTGCTCCCGCCAGCGACAGAGAGGGAGAGGCTGGCGGCGCGGGCATCCCATGAAAGCCCACTGGGTAGCTAGAATTTTGCCCGTGCATCTTGGCGTGCAGATGAAACAGTGATCGGATGGCGTAATGGGCACTGGCTGGGTCAGGGGTTATGACTATGTTCTCAATAATCGGTGTCGGGGCAGGACCATTGAGTGACTCGGTACCTAGAGGCGCTGAGGGTTGAGCGGTTTGGGTATGACCGTCATGGGCCAGGGCATTTCGGGGGGGTAATACTTGAGCTGACAGGGCTGAGGTGACGGCTACGACGCTGACTTGGGAGCGATCTGACCAAGAAGCCATGGACGGTATTCCTGAAGTTACTTTGCGCTTACCAGTCGGCAACAGTTTTGCAGACAAAAATGAAATCGCGGTGAAATCAATGCCGAGAGACGATGGGCGGCATAACTGGCTTAAATGGATGGGGCCATGCAGCACTACGAATGCTCTGCAAACGCATCGGTGTTACCGGCTTCATCAAAGGAAAATACCGTGTAGGGCTCAACATAGTCTCCCGATTCCATTCCTGGAGAGCCTATCGGCATACCGGGCACTGCAATGCCGATGACATCGGGTTGCTCGGTAAGGAGACGCTGGATATCGGCGGCAGGAATATGGCCTTCGATGACATAGCCTGCGACAACCGTGGTGTGGCAAGCGGCCAAGTGGGCCGGGACGCCATATTGCTGCTTGATGGCTTCCATGTCTTCGGTGACTTCATCCTTAACCCGAAAACCTGCCGCTTCCATATGCTCGATCCACAATCCGCAGCAGCCACAGGTGGGGCTCCGAAAGACGGTGATTTCGTTGGCGAATGCGATATCTGGGGCTTTAGCGATGCCGCAACTCGATAGCACTAGGGCCGCGATCGCCCCGCTCATCACCACAGGCTTAGATTTTTGCCGCTGAAAACCCATCAATTTCTCTCCCTATCAACTGGGTAACTCAACCCATAAACCATGGTTAACAAGGAATCATGAAATTGGAGTGAAATGATTGGCTAGTCAAAGGATGTCCCCATGGCTGCATTTCACTGGCATTTCATTTTTGATCACCACAATGGCTTCAAACGGTTATTAGCGTAAGCCCGTGCGGCAACGTTTCATGGCATCAATAGTCGTTTTGGATTGCTAACGCTTCACCCTATAAAAGAGAATGTTGGATTCCCTATGGATCTACACCGCACCGTGACTTCGTGGATGGTGGTCGGAATCTTGTCTGCCCCCATCGGTTTGACCGGATGTAGCCCGCTGTTTTTTCCTGACCAGTCTGAGTCCTCGGCGGTACCGATGGGGGCGATGGTCGATCATGGGATGACCATGGATCTGGGGCCTCAGGATGCTGAGTTTGATCTGCGTTTTATCGATGGCATGATCTTGCATCACCAGGGGGCGATCGCCATGGCTGAAGCGGTTTTGCAAAATTCCCAGCGCCATGAAGCCAAGCAATTGGCCACAAATATCATTGCCGCCCAGCAAGGGGAAATTGACCAGATGCAGCAATGGCGGCAGGACTGGTACCCCGATGCCAGCTCGGTACCGGTGATGTACGACCCCCAAATGGGCCACACCATGGCCATGGCCCCTGGGATGCAGACGGCGATGATGATGGCTGGCGGTTTGGGTCCCGCCGATGGTGAGTTTGATCTACGCTTTATCAATGGGATGATTCCCCACCATCAGGCCGCGTTGGCCATGGCCCAGCAGGTGATCGACAATAGCGCTCGCCCCGAACTCCAGCAGGTTGCTCAGAATATTCTGACCAGCCAACAGGGTGAAATTGATCAAATGGAGCAGTGGCGCAAGGACTGGTACGGACAGTAATTCATGCGCATCTTGCTGGTGGAAGACGAACCGGATTTAGGCACCGCCATTAAGCGGACCCTTACCCAAGAAGCCTATGTGGTGGACTGGGTACAGTCGGGGGATGAAGCCCTGGCCTATCTAGAGCATGATTGCTCCCGCTATACCCTCGGTGTCGTTGACTGGATGCTGCCGGGGCGATCGGGCATTGCCCTGTGTGAATGGCTGAGATCGCACCACCATGCCCTACCGGTGCTGATGCTCACCGCTAAAGACCAAATCGAAGACCGGATTACGGGTTTAGATGCGGGGGCCGATGACTATTTGGTTAAACCCTTTAGCATGGCAGAGCTGCTGGCGCGACTGCGGGCGTTACGGCGGCGGTCCCCTGATCTCAAATCCGCGCAAATTCAGGTGGGGGCGCTATTGCTTGACTGCGATCGCCGCATCGCGGTGCTCCACCCCAGGACTCCAGCAGAGCAGCGGATCGAACTCACCCAAAAAGAGTTTCAACTGCTGCAATATTTTATGGCGCACCCCAATCAAATCCTCACCCGTGACCAGGTGCTGGATCAGCTTTGGGAACTGGGGGCCGAGCCCAACAGCAACGTCGTCGCCGCCCAGATGCGACTGCTGCGCCGTAAGTTAGGGCAGTATGGCTGCGATGATCTAATCGAGACTGTCTATGGCATGGGATACCGCCTCAAAACCGCATAGCTTATTCCGTCGCAGTCGCTGGCAGCTCACGGTCTGGTATTCCGGGGTGATGGCGGTGGTGCTGGGGCTGAGCGGGCTGGGGGTCTATGAGGCGATCGCCCATGCCCATCGGGTCACCGCCGATCGTGAACTCAAGTCTGTGGCCGAGACCGTCCATGATGCCCTAGAGCAGAGTCTGACCAACCAGGGTGACATGGTGGGCGTTTCCCCGAATTTGCTGCCCAATTTGTGTGTGGCGGGAGACAACTGCCCGGTGCCCTTTGAGCCCGCTGCGGACCACCATAGCGGCCACCTTTATCGGGGCAGCTACTACATTCGGGTGTTGGCTCCCACGGGGGAACTGATGGCAACCGCTGGGTTGTATCCCCAGGCTTTACCGATCGCCGGTACCGAGCCCGGTTGGGAAACCCTGCAAGATGAGGCAGGCAACCGCTACCGGCAAGTCACGCTCCCGATCACTGACCTGGATGATCAAGCGTTACTCGGCACGTTGCTGGTCGGGCGTTCCTTCAGTGACTTTGCCGCCTATCTGAGGATGATTCGCTGGATTATTGGGCTGAGTGTCCCGATGACGATGGGTTTGATCGCCCTGGCCAGTTGGTGGCTAGCCGGTTTAGCCTTAGCACCGGTGCAGGGTTCGTACCGCAAGATTCAGCAGTTCACCGCCGATGCGGCCCATGAGTTACGCACCCCCTTGGCGGCGGTGCAGGCCACGGCTGAATCGGTGATGCGCTTGCCGGAGATTTCCGATGCCGATGCCCGCGAGATGTTGCAGGTAATCAATCGTCAAAGTCAGCGGTTGACCCATCTGGTCAGTGACTTACTGCTGCTGTCGCGCCTCGACACCCAGGCCCCCGCCCTGACGACCCGATGCTGCTTGCAAGATCTGCTGAGTGACATTGAGGAAGAGTTGGCGGCCTTAGCCTTGGCTAAAAACATCCATTTACAATTGAACCAACCCGCCCAGCCCCCGATCTCCGTCATGGGTAATGAAGCCCACCTCTATCGGCTGGTGGTGAATGTGGTGAGCAATGCTTTGCAGCACAGTACAGCGGGGGGCAAGGTGGTGATGGCACTCATGCAGCAGGATCGGCAGGCTTGGATCACGGTGGCCGATACCGGCACGGGGATTGACCCGGAGGATCAGGCCCGGATTTTTGATCGCTTTTATCGGGTGGAAAAAGACCGTTCTCGCCACAGCGGGGGATCGGGGTTGGGGTTGGCGATTGCGCGGGCGATCGCCCTGGCCCATGGGGGTGATATTCAGGTGCAGAGCACCATTGAGCTGGGCAGCACATTTACGATCAAGCTGGCGATCGCTTAGCGTGACATTCAAGGCGGTGCTTGACTCGACTGACTTTTGTGGTGTTGATTCGGCACTGCCTGCTTCAGGGGTGATGGGGAGAAGTATCGCTCCTCTCCAATCAGAGCACTCAAACGCGCCCTAAACAAGCTTTTCGCTTCACCCCGATCGCCAGCGGTTGCAGGATTTTATTCCCCGCCCCGCTGGCGATCTTTTTGTCTATAGCTGGATAATCGGTGGTTTTAAAAGTAGCAACCATATTGCCATGATGGATGTCCAATCCCAAAAGGCGGCTGCAGAACAACAGCCCACGGGTCGTATGCGGGTGATTGTGCAAGATAACGGCTCTATGCATCCCAAGGCTAAGTCGCAAAGCTTTGTCTATCTCGATGTTTTCTAGCAGAGCGACGTATGGGCATTGGCTATACCGGCAGCACCTTGCCCCGCAACCCTTTCGGAGCCGGGATATCGTAGCGGTCTAACACCGTCGGCACAATGTCGTACAGTTGCGCCCCCTCTAGCACCTGCCCGCCCTTGGGCGCTTTGGGGTCATGGAAAATCATCAGGCCAAAGGGGGCATGGTTAGCGTCATCGGGGCCGGTGTCATTTTCTACGGTGTAAAGGTTATTGATGCCGACGCTGCCCACCGATCGCCAAGCCAAATCATCGAAATACACAATCAAGTCGGGAGCCCGACCCCGCACCTTTTGATAAATTTCCTGGGGCTTGTGGACCTTCACCGGCATCGGTTCCCCATCAGGGGTCCGTAAGTGGGAGAGCTTTTCGGTGAGTTCCGATCGCAGGGCTTCGTAGTCGGCCATGGCCACGGTGCCCTCCGGCTCCCGCCCCTGCACATTTAGGAAGATGCGGGCATAGTAGCCCCCGGCCCCCCAGACGCGGGTCTGGCTCCAATCCACTGCAGCCTGATCGAGGGACATGGGCTCTGCCGGGGTTTCCCTGAGGGTGAGGTAGCCGTTGGCCATCAGCCATTCATTAATGCAGACCCCCCCCATCAGCGGCTGCGCCCCATGGTCGGACACCACCAGCACGGCGGTGTCATCGTCGCAGCGGTGCAGCAGTTCCCCCACCCGCTGATCCACATGGACGTAGTAGTCGTGGATGGCGGTGGCGAAGGGGGAATCGGGCTCGTACTGGGGGTGGCGGGGGTCCATGGGTTTCCAGAAGGCGTGGTGGATGCGATCCACCCCCATATCCACCAGCATCAAAAAGTCGGGGTCGTCCTGGGCGATCAGCTTCTCCGCCAGGGTGAAGCGCTGGTCACAGAGGGTATAGAGATTGCCCAGGATGCGAGCTTTTTCGTCGGAGCGAAAGTTGGGCACATCCATCATGAAGTCCGGCATCCAGGTGCGGATCTGCTCCCCCAGTTCGGGGGGGTAGGTGAAGGTGACCTCGGGGCTGGGGGTCAGAAAGCAGGAGACCATGGAGCCCTTGACCGGATAGGGGGGGGAGGTGCCCGGTACGCTCAAGGCGGCGACGCGCCAGCCCGCATCCCCCAGCAAATCCCACAGCCGGGGGACTTTTACTGCCCGTCCGTCGGAGATCGCCATGGAGTGATAGTCGCGATCGCGGCGATTGCGAAACCCGTAAATGCCCAGCTCCCCTGGATCCCGCCCGCTCATCATGCAGCTCCAGGCGGGGACGGTGATGGCGGGAATGCTGCTCTCCATGCGCCCATAGCTGCCCTGGGCCATCAATCGGGACAGGTTGGGCAAATCCCCGCGCCAGTGCTCGAATACGAGGGAAGGCTCCATGCAGTCGAGGCCAATAATCAGCAGCCGGGGGGTGGCCATAGGGGGGCTCCATCAGGGGACTGTGCCTATTTTATAGCTGGGGTCAGAAAGCCTATGGAGGGGGTGAAGGAGATTTCCAGGGATCTCCTTCCATCTATCTAGTTAGCCCTCGATTATGCCTGCTGGATGTGTGGTCGATATTAAACAACGACAAAAACGAACCCAAGCCATTTCAATGGCGAACTGGATTGTGGCTGAATTCAAAGGGGCCTTGGTGAGCGTTTGGTGGCAGATTGCCCCACCGCTGCCTGGGCCTTGACGAAAACCGTCGATGAAGATTGCATGAAGCCTTGATCAGGGGCCGGGGAAATGTTGTTGTCAATACACTTTCCTGGTGACAGATCGCCGAAGATCCTTAAGGTTACCTCAGTGTTTATACTGAAATATTGTAGGACTTATATGAAGTTTTTGACTCGACTCGGCTTGGCTGGCTTGGCGGCTTTGGGGTTGGCGGCGGTGCCAGCTCTGGCAGAGGCAGCGCTACTCGTGGGCAACACCCGTGGCAATAACGTCGTTCTCTTTGATGAGATTAGCGGTGACTTTTTAGAGGATTTCATTCCTGATAATGGTCTGCTCGATAGTCCTGACACCTTTGTCTATGGCCCTGACGGTAACCTTTATATCAGCACTGGTACTACCCCTGAAAACTCGGCGATTTTGCGCTTTACCCCCGCAGGCAAATTCATTGATACCTTTGCTACCGGGGGCGGCCTGTTTCGCCCCTATGGCATTGCCTTTGGTCCCGATGGCAACCTTTACGTCAGTAGCTTTTTGTCCGACCAGATTTTGCGCTATGACGGCACCACTGGCGCTTTTATCGATATCTTTGCCCAACGGCAAGGGGAAGTCGAGGATGGGCTGAACGGCCCTAACGGTCTACTCTTTGGCCCCGATGGCCACCTGTATGTCACCACCCAGGGCAGCGTGGCAGTAAATGGCTCAGCCGACTTCAGTTTTGGGCTGCCCAGCATCATTTTGCGCTACGACATCAACACCCAGGTCGGTACCGTTTTTGCAGGGCAACCCACCCCTTCCCCAGATAGCTTTGGCTTTGTCAGCTTTTTGGGACTAGTGACGGATCCCATCAGCGGTGATCTGTTTGTGAGCGACTTTGCCAACGGCATCCGCCGCTACGACTTTCTGACCGGCACCCTACTGGACGAACTGTCGACCAATTACACCAACAGCGTGCCCAGCAGCAGCTTCATCGGCAGTTTGGCGTTTTCCCCTGGGGGTGATTTGTTTACCGTCGGGTTTGATATCGCTAGCACGGTCGGTTCCATTCTCAAGTATGACGCGGCGACTAAAGAGCGGGTCTTGCTCACCGATAGCAGCCCCCAACTCCAGCGCCCGATCGGCATTCTCTATGCGGCTAAGGATCTGGTGTTTAGACTAAGTCATGCCCAAGTAGCCCCATCGCGTTGGATAGGGCTACTTGGGCTGTGGA
>JAQCKL010000480.1 GCA_027592485.1 Cyanobacteriota bacterium | reverse complement strand
AGCGCCGCCACCCGTGGAGATATGGCTCATCTGGTCCGCCACGCCCACCTTTTCGACCGCTGCCACGGAGTCGCCGCCGCCGATAATGGTGGTACAGCCCTTGCCGGTTTGTGCCGCTAGGGTGTGGGCGATCGCTTCGGTACCCGCCGCAAATTTGTCGAACTCAAATACCCCCATGGGGCCGTTCCAGATCGCCGACTTGCACTGTTCTAGGGCCGCTTGGAAAACCTTGATGGAATCAGGGCCAATATCCAAGCCCATCCAACCGTCGGGGATCGCGTCAATGCTGACGGTCTGGGCATTGGCATCGGGGGCAAAATTATCGGCTACCACCACATCGGTGGGCAGTAATAGATCCACACCCTTTTCCTTGGCCATGGCTTCGAGGGTTTTAGCCAATTCCAGTTTGTCCTCTTCCACCAAGGACTTACCCACATTCAGACCCCGCGCCTTGTAAAAGGTAAAGATCATGCCGCCGCCAATCAGTAGCTTGTCGACCTTATTGAGCAGGGTTTCAATCACGCCAATTTTGCTGGAAACCTTAGAACCGCCGACGATCGCCGCTAAAGGACGCTGGGGATTCTCAATGGCGGCTTGCAAATACTCCAGCTCTTTCTCAATCAGGTAGCCCGCGACCGAGGGGCTGAGGAATTCGGTCACCCCAGCCGTGGAGGCATGGGCGCGGTGGGCGGTACCGAAGGCATCGTTCACATAGAGATCGGCATTAGCGGCTAATTTCTCAGCAAAGTCCCTATCGTTGGCTTCTTCGCCAGCGTAGAACCGGACATTTTCGAGCAGGGCAACATCGCCATTGGCAAGGCCGTTCACTGCCGCCGCGACATCGTCGCCGATACAGTCATCGCATTTGACCACGGGCTTACCCAGCAGTTCCGAAAGGCGCTCGGCCACAGGGGTGAGGCGCATGCTGTCAACAACCTTGCCCTTGGGACGGCCAAAGTGGCTACACAAGACAACCTTGGCCCCCTTACCGGTCAGGTCTTGAATGGTGGGAAGGGCAGCTCGAATCCGAGTATCATCAGTAATCGCCCCTTGGTCATCAAGGGGGACATTAAAGTCGGCCCGCACAAGAACCCGCTTACCTGATACATCGGCTGCCGTTAGGGCTGCTACTGTCTTTTTCGCCACAGGCTTAAACCTCCTAAAAAACTGCGTTTATTACGTTTCTCCATGGCTTTTGCCAGGGGAGCACCGCCATTGATTTACCCTAGGTGCAGAACCTGTACCTAGCCCCAGCCTAAATCGCTGTCTGTGGCTCAGGTCACAAAACTACATCTAAAGAAGTATCTTACCGGAGTCTGTGTTTCCGTTTTAGCCCCTATGTTCAAGACGGTTTTATTTCCCGTTGATATGAGCCCCGAGGCCAAACAGGCCGCCGCCGTGGCGGTGGATATCGTTAAACACCATCAAAGTCGATTGGTGTTATTGTCTGTGGTCGAAACGGCTGGGGACTCAGGTGCCCCGGTGGAGCAAGCCTCACCCCAAGCGGTGGCCCAGCTCTTGGCCCAGGTCAAAGATATGTTTGCCCAACAAGGCATTGAGAGTGAGGCCATTGAGCGCCAGGGGCAACCGGCCTTTGTGATCTGCGATGTGGCCGATGAACTAGAGGCCGATCTGATTGTGATGGGCTGCCGGGGGGTGGGGCTGATTGAAGATCACCAGGACGAAAGTGTGACCACTCGCGTGATCAACCTGTCTCCTTGCCCTGTTTTGGTTGTGCCTTAGGAATGAGTACCCCAGCGATTCAGTGGTACCCCGGCCACATTGCCAAAGCCGAGCGGGCCTTGCTGGAGCAACTCAAGCGGGTGGATGTGGTCCTAGAGGTGCGGGATGCCCGCATTCCCCTAGCGACCCACCATCCCCGTATCCCTGAGTGGATCAACAATAAGGGGCATATTTTGGTGCTCAACCGGGTGGATATGATTTCTACGGAGGCCCGCACCGCCTGGGAAACCTGGTTTCGGAGCCAAGGGTCGCCGCCGTACTTTACCAATGCTCAGCAGGGTAAGGGGGTGCTCTCGGTGGCGAAAGCGGCCCAAGAGGCGGGGGTGGCGGTGAATGAACGCCGCCAAAAGCGAGGGATGAAATCCCGTCCGGTGCGGGCGGTGGTGCTGGGTTTTCCCAATGTGGGCAAGTCAGCGCTGATCAACCGATTGCTCAACCGCAAGGTGGTGCCCAGTGCCCGCAAGGCGGGGGTCACCCGACAACTGCGGTGGGTCCGCATTTCTGAGACGTTGGAGCTATTGGATTCGCCAGGGGTCTTACCCGCGCTGCTCAAGGATCAGGAAGCGGCGCTGAAGTTGGCCATTTGCGATGACATTGGCGAGGCGGCCTACGACAACCAGCGCATTGCCATGGGGTTTGTGGATGTGCTGCGATCGCTCCATGTCTCCGAGGCCACCCGTCCCTACACAGAGGTCCTGACCGAACGTTATGGGATCAGCACTGAGGGGATCAATGGCGAAGATTACCTCCATGTCTTGGCCGAAGGGAAGTACCAAGGGGATGTAGAGCGAGCCGCGCGCACCCTATTGCGAGACTATCGGGTGGGCAATCTCGGAGAGCTTTTGCTGGAATGGCCCCCTGAGTCGAAGCCATAGAGATTAGGGGTTTGCAGTCAAATATACGCTGCCCCATTGGCTTAACACACCTCGGATCGCTTGGATCCTTAACCCAGCAGCAAAGGGGCTCGCAGTCTTGTCCTAACCGGATTGCCAACTGTGTTAAAGCGCCAGACTCGGTGCATCTCTACCCTAAAATCTGAGCAGTCTGTGTTTCCCCAATCCGTTTCCTAAACCCATCTATGGTTGAGAGTGCCACCTCGATTCCCCCCACGCCGCGACTCACCGACCCGAGCCGCTTTGATAGCCCCATCCAGCGCGATCGCATCCTTGCCGCCATTGATGTGGGCACCAACTCCATCCACATGGTGGTGGTCAAAATCCAGCCCCACCTCCCCGCCTTCACCATCATCGATCGCGAAAAAGAAACCGTCCGCCTGGGTAATTTCTCAGAAACCACTGACGGCCTCGCGGAGGAGGCGATCGAGCGGGGGGTACAGTCCCTAAAGCGGTGTCGGGCGATCGCCGCTAGTTTTCGGGCCGAAGAGGTTTTGGCGGTGGCCACCAGCGCCGTGCGGGAGGCCAGTAATGGCAATGTTTTCCTCGAACGGGTCGAAAAGGAGGTCGGTCTCGCCGTCAACCTGATTTCTGGCACCGAAGAAGCCCGGCGGATTTACCTGGGCGTACTCTCAGGGATGGAATTCCATAGTCGTCCCCATGCCATCATTGACATTGGCGGCGGCTCCACCGAGCTGATCCTCGGCACCGGCGAGCCCCATCGCTTTTTGAGCAGCACCAAGGTGGGGGCGGTGCGCCTCACCGGGCAGTTGATCACCACCAATCCGATTAGCGATGCAGAATTCACCTACCTCAGTGCCTATGTGCGGGGCCGCATTGAGCCTGCTATCGATGACTTAAAGCGGCACCTACAGCCGGAAGAACGGCTGCGCTTAGTGGGGACTTCCGGCACCATTGAATGTTTGGCCGCCCTGGTTGCCCACGAACGGCTGGGGTTTGTGCCCGATCCGCTGAATGGGTTTCAGATGAGCCTGTCAGAGCTGCAGGATTGGGTGAAGCGATTGCGGCGCATGCCCTACGCAGAGCGGCTGGCCCTACCGGAAATGTCGGCGCGACGGGCCGAGATTATCGTGGCCGGGGCGGTGATTTTGCAAAACGCCATGGAAATGCTGGAGGTCGAAACCCTGACCGTCTGTGAGCGCGCCCTGCGGGAAGGGGTGGTGGTGGATTGGATGATCACCCATGGCCTGATTGAAGACCGGATGCAGTTCCAAAGCTCCATCCGGGAGCGAAATGTGCTGAATACGGCCCAAAAGTATCAGGTGTCAGGGGAGCACAGCGAGCGGGTGGCCCAATATGCCCTAGAGCTGTTTGACGCCACCCAGGGGCATCTACACCAATGGGGCGATCCCGAGCGGCAGCTCCTCTGG
>JAQCKL010000007.1 GCA_027592485.1 Cyanobacteriota bacterium | reverse complement strand
TTCAACATGGGCTTTGAGCTGGGTCTGAATCTGTTGGGCCAGAGCCTTGCCATCTAAAATCTGGGCCATCGTGAAACCTGAGTTAATCTGTGATCAAGTCATCTAGCAGTCGCCAGTCCGCTTAGGAGCAGACTGACAGCCATTTTGAGCCGGGGCTGAGCATCAGTAACGATTCTCGGTGTCCCCATCAAAATGGCCAGCATATCGTATGGCGTTGGTTATCCTAAACCATGCTCAAAATCCCTACCGGTTTAACCAATATGAAGTGGGTCTTTGTCCGGGGTCTACCCCTGCTGGTGATCTGTCTGGCCAGTACCAGTATCGGGTGTAGCACCCTATCCCGTCAGTCGTTACCCCAACTGGGGTTGCCCCTGCCGGTGGCCCAGTTGGCGGGTCCCCCTATCCCCATCGGTACCCTATCGGAGCCGGATCAGAACAGCAGGATCTCAGTACAGGGACAGGTGCAGCAGCGGGCACCGCTGGCGACGGGCTGGCTGTATCTTGTGGAGGATGACAGTGGCAGCATTTGGGTGCGCAGCAGCGAGGCCGCACCGCCCTTAGGGAATTGGGTAAGGCTGGAGGGGCAGTTGCAGTACCGGCAAATTTTGGTGGATGGCACTGACCAGGGGGAGCATTACCTGGAGGAGCAAAGTCGAAAATTGATTGAGGCTGAAACCGAAGCGACAGAATCCTAGGTCAGCGTTATCGAGAAGACTGACGCTTGGATGAAAGGCCCATCACCGGCATCTGAGGTCGAGACGTCTGATCCGGCAGGTAGCGCATGGCGGGGCGATCGCCCACGGGGGTAGAGCGGCGATACCAGTACCAGGTGCGCCAAGAGAGGGTGCCGCCCACCACGATTAGCCCCAGTACCGCCAGCAAGGCTTGGCCCTGCAACGTGCCCAGTAGCCCATTCATAAGCCCCACCGTCACCACCGCGCTGATGATGGGTTCCTTACGAAAGCGGCGCTGTATGAAACGAGATGCCGAATGACCCATGGTTAATGTGGAGTCGAAGGGGTAAGGGGGATGGATTAAGCCAATCCGAGCCAAGTCAGGATGCCTTTGCCCGTGACCGCTTCAATCACAATAATCGCAATAAATCCCACCATGGCTGCCCGGCCATTGAGCCGCTCAGCATATTGATTGAACCCCGTTTTGGGACGTTTGATCTGGGGGACAACCGTGGGTTGAATGTCAGCCATTGCCGTGGTTTAACGTGATGTACGTTTAATATCTGTACTCATATTGTGGGGAGAGACCGGGTTGGCGTCAATGTGCGATCGCCCCGTCCCCTGGGGGGAGATCCGCACCGCACCGTTACGAATTCCTTCCCTAGCGCCAGGACTGAGGCCCCATGCCCTGGGGGGTGGGTGGCAAAACTTGCTACCCTCAACGGAATAACCTCGGGGAAACCTGATCATGGTGACGGTTAAGGGACGAATTATCGTTGCATTAATGGGAGGGCTGAGCGCGATCGCCCTGTGCCAGCCGAGCCCAGTTATTGCCCAGGCCAATGATCCCGATGGGGCTGAGTCGGTGATTTCTAGTCCGTCTCCTGCCCCCTATTTACGTCCCCCTAACGTTTGCCCAGAAAATGTGGAAACCCTAATGACGGGGCTACTGCGAGATGTACCCAGCTACGCTAATCGCATTGCCCGCCGCCAATTGGGGGTAAATCAGGACATTGCCGGGTTTGGCACGGTGTTGGTGGCAGGACGGGCCGAATTTGAGCCCTTGGATATTTCCGATCGCCTATTTGACAGCGGCCTCTACAACCCCGAAGAAATCCAGCAGGTCTTTTTTACCACCCTAGAGCGCCAATACACCGAGACCGAGCAGGTGCAGTTACAGCAATTCCATTGGCTATTTTTGACCGAAGCCGATGACGGTTGGCGCTTAGCCGTGATGTTTTCTCGCCTCGGGGCCGTGGGTGATGGGCTGCGCCCCCCCACCCCCCCGGAGGAAAGCAGCAATGGGATCATTGGTCAGGCGGTGCGTCTCTGGCTGAGGGATTGTCGGGCGGGGGCGGTGTATCCCGTCGAAACCTCAGAGCCCACAGCCTCAGAGCCCACAGCCTCAGAGCCCACAGCCTCAGAGATAGTTCCATAGAGGGTGTCCCGCTGCTGGGGATGGCGACCGATGCCCGCAATCGCGCCCCGCAAATCCGCCACGGTGAGGCAAGTCCCCCCTTGGGCACCGGCCATGGTGGTGATGTGCTCTTCCATGAGGGTGCCGCCGATGTCATCACAGCCCCATTGCAGCGCCTCAGTGGCCCCAGCCAGCCCCAGCTTCACCCAACTGGGCTGATGATGGGGGATCCACCGCCCCAAATAGAGGCGAGCCACGGCGGTCAAATGGAGGACATTGGCTAAGACCGGTTGATCCCGCCCGACCTTCCGTCTTAATACGGCAGGGGCCTCTTGACCCACAAAGGGGAGCAAAATGAATTCGGTGATGCGGGCGGGTTTGGCTTGGGAGATCGCCCGTTGCTGCAATTGCCGAATCTGCTCTAGGTGGGTGATCTGCTGCTGAGGCGTTTCGATGTGGCCACAGAGCATCGTGCTGGTGGTGGGCAAACCCAAGCTGTGAGCTAAGCCGACAATTTCGAGCCAAGTGGCAGTATTCAGCTTTTCGGGGCAGAGGATGTGGCGGACGCGATCGTCGAGCACCTCAGCGGCGGTACCGGGCATCGACCCCACCCCCGCCTCGGCCAGAGCGGTGATCACCGCTGCAAAGCTGAGGTCATCTTGCCGCGCAATGAATTCCACCTCCTGGGGGGAGAACGCATGGAGGTGCAGATCAGGAAATTCATCCTTCAGGTTGGTGGCGAGGCGCTGGTAGTACTGGAGGCTACTGCCGTCAATTTTGGCGGCGGGGTTGAGCCCCCCCTGCATACAAATTTCGGTCGCGCCCCGCTGCACCCCATCGGTGGCTTTTTCGACCATGACGCCCCAGTCTTGCCAAAAGGCCCCTTCCGCACCGGCATCGCGACGAAAGGCGCAAAAGCTACAGTGTTGCTCACAAATGTTGGTGAAGTTGAGGTTACGGTTCACCACGTAGGTGACGGTATCACCGACCTGTTGCTGGCGCAGATCATCGGCGGCGGCTTGGATGGCGGCGATCACCCCTGGATCTTGCTGATGCAGCAGCGCCACCCCTTCCTCTGGGGTGAGGTCGGTCTGGTTGAAGGGGCGGTTTAAAAGGGTGTCTAGGGGGGCGGGCATGGTGGGAAATTGGCATTATTTTCCCATTGTGGCGGATGGCGACCCGCCATGATTGCGGCAACAGCTTGTCAGCCTTGGACCTGCTCAGGTTTCAGCGCAGTCAGAATGGCAGCATCCTTATGCTATGGATGTATTCCAGCGTTACGTTAGGGGCTGAATCTATCCGTCCTGCAGGAACATATCCTGTCCCGAAAAGTTTCCTTGAAGACTAAAGAGTTAGTTCGCATCAACCATGCCTTCAACCCAGCGCAGTCTGCAACTTTCCCATGTCACGATGGCCTATCGCGAATGGGGCAAGGGCAGACCTATTATTCTGCTCCATGGCATGGCCGATCATGGGCTCATGTGGCAACCCCTAGGGGAAGCTTGGCAAGATTGCGCCCGCTGTCTAGCTCCAGATCTGAGGGGCCATGGGGACAGCGATAAACCGACCGATATTGACGCCTATGATGCCAACGCGATCGCGGCTGACTTGGAAGCGCTGTGTGACGATCTGGGTCTGGCTACGGTGGCCGTGATTGCCCATTCTTGGGCGGCAAAAGTGGCCTTGCTGTGGGCGCAGCGCCACCCCAACCGCCTACAAAAACTGGTGCTGGTAGATCCGTTTTTTGTGAACCGTTTTCCCAGCATCGCTCGAATGACCTTTCCATTGCTCTACCGCACCCTGCCTTTTCTTAAGGTGATGGGGCCTTTTGCCAGCGAGGCCGATGCCGTCACCTGCGCCCAGACCTTGAAACAATATCGAGATTGGACGCCCCATCAGCGGCAAGCTTTTGCGGCGGGGCTAGAACAAAAAAGTGACGGTTCTTGGGGTAGCAAGTTCACCTGTGCGGCCCGTGACGGTATCTTTGCCGATACGGTGCAGACGGCAGGGCTAACTCAAATTACTGGGGTCTCGACCCTTATGGTTCTTCCCAAACAGGGGTTGAATCAAACCCCGTGGCAACTGCGTCCCTACCGCACCTATTTACCCCAATTGCAGGAGGTCAGCGTCCCTGGTAATCACTGGCCCCATTTGGTTGCCCCTGCTGATTTAGTGACCGCGATCGCCCCGTTTTTATTCGCATCCTGAGTCAGCTAGCCCTGGGTCGTGGGAATGTCCCTATTTTGCCAATGACTGGGCCAGCCCATTAGTTTTCAAACAGAATGCGGAGCAATCCTAAAAATAAAGTCAATAATGCTAGGTAGGCTGCCATGGCCACCAGGACATTGACATCAATAATATTCAGACTGCCATTGAACGTCGGACTGATGAATAGGGTCGAAAAAGGGTTCACAAAAGGCTGCGACAACCCATAGATAATCCCCGCAAAGGTATTGTCTGGATTCGCGGCGGTGAGTCGCAGCATAAATCGCAAGCCCAGCAGCACCTCCAAAGCCGCAACCGCATAGGTCACCCCCTGCATAAACTTGCCCAGCACCGTCACACGCTGGACCTTAGTCTGTCGGGCCTTTTCCTGGGCGAGACGCTGGCGCTCCTGGAGACCTTCAGGGGTAAACCAGGGATCGGGCTGATAGTTCGGATTCTCAGATGGGGGCTGATGAGGGGGCTCAGAAGGACGCGGATCGTCGGTGGGGGGCATCTGTTCGCCTTGGGAACATCCCTAGCAGCCTAGCAAACATATGTGATCCCATTAGAAAAATGGCCTCACGATACCTTTCCGCTGCCGACAGGAGCTTGTTAAGCTAGCGGTCGAGGTGTTGTGGGCAAGAGGGTTAATGGTTCAGTGGGACGCCAACCCGATTCGTTTCATGTGGGACTAGGGTGATGACTCGCCGTTCTGCCTGGAGAGCGTTCGTAGTGGGGATCGCCCTGTGGTTAACCATTGGGCTCGTGTCCCTGGCCCGTAGCCCTGGCCAGTCTTCAACCCTGCCAACATTACCGACGTTACCCCCCCTCGCGCCAGTCAATCCTGCTCTCCAGATCGTTGACTTGACCCTGAAGCGAGCCTTGCAAACTGGGGAATTAGCCGCCAATCTGGCCACCACAGCAGAGACAGCTCAGCAATGGGATCAGGTGGTCAATATCTGGAGTGCCGCTGTTCAACAATTACAGGCGATTCCCCCCGATAGCCCCCAACGAGTTTTTGCCCAGCGGCAAGGGCGAGACTACCTGGCTGAGTTGGCGATCGCCCAGCGCCAATCCGAACTCGCCAGTCGCCCCGCCGTATTTCCCCCCCTGGGGAGTACCATTTTGGACGAGCAACTGGGGATCTACCTGTCCTATATCGCCACCTTTGGCCCCCCAGATGTGCTGGTGCTGGGAAGCTCTCGATCGCTCCAAGGGATCGATCCCCAGGTGCTCCAGGCGAATTTACGTGATCGAGGGTTATCCCACGCTCGGGTTTATAACCTGGGGGTGAATGGGGCCACAGCCCAAGTGATTAACTTTCTGCTGCAGCAAGTCTTGTCCCCAGAACAACTCCCCCACCTCTTGCTCTGGGCGGGGGGATCCCGAGCATTTAATGGGGGGCGCAGCGATCGCACCTTTGCCTCAATTACGGCCTCACCGGGCTACCAAGCCCTTCAACGGGGACAACGGCCCACCCTCGGCCCGACCCGCAGCCCGGAGGTACCGTCGAATGCTAGCCCCATCCCCATCAGTGCCATTAATGGCTACGGGTTTTTGGCCGTAGCCGATAGCTTTGATCCCCAGGTCTATTACCAAAGCTATCCCAGGGTCAGTGGCGAATATGACGGGGCCTACCAGCCCTTCGACCTGAGGGGTGAGCAAACATTAGCGTTACGGGCGATCGCGGCCTTTGCCAAAAACCAGAATATCCCCCTCGTCTTTGTTAATTTACCCCTGAGCAACGACTACTTAGACAACACCCGTCTAGGCTATGAGCGGCAGTTTCAGCAGTATCTGCGCCAAGAAGCCCGCCAAGGGGAATTCACCGTCGTGGACTGGCTGGAACAATGGCGGGGGCAAAATCGTTTCTTTGCCGATCCCAGTCACCCCAACCAAATGGGGGCCATTCAGCTAGCCCAGCAACTGGCCCGTTCCGCCGCAATTGCTTGGTCCGACGCCATCCCTGATATGTAGAACTGTAAGCTTTTGCCGCTAAACGCTAAGAAAATCTGAAAGATCAACACATTTGAATTGGGTTGGGGATCAATAAGAAAGAACCACGTTTAGAGGGATAACCCGATAAAACCCGTTAGATTGCCTCCCCTGGATGGTAGCCACCATCTCTAACCCGAGGTAAAGGAAACCCATTAAATCCGCTCTCGCCTTAATTTTCTGCTACGGCCCCCTTGCCCCATAGCCCAGGTCTGATGTTGGATAGGCCCCTTTGCTGAGGACACCTCGGATCGCTCTGATGCTGGGTGCCGCCGCCAAGGGGATCGCAGTCTTGCCCCAAGAGGCCGTTTGAACAGCCTTGTACCGTTCATTCGAATACAGGGACTACCCAGAACGCGCAACGGCAACCTCAGGAATCTCACCGATGTACTGACTGTCTACAGTCGGATTCAATATCGGCAGTTGGATTCAATATCGGCTTATCCCCTTTTTAAATAGCCTCTAACCGGACTGGTGGCTGCGATCACTCTCCCCCAAATCACCCCGAGCAGAAGCATGCCATTGTCAATCACTTCTTAAATGCAGATATATCACTGCATCGTTAACGATTTAACAAGGACAAATTTATGCTGCTAACTGACTTAACCCCTGAAACCCAAGATCCCATTGACTGTTTTAAGCAGGGAAGTGCCGATCTCCGCTTAGCTACCCTGCATTTCTTAGCCCAGTCCCTTCACCAAGTCTCTGCCCAAACCTTGCCCACAGCCTTCTTTTCTCAATTAGTGCAGCAAGTGATTCGCCAGGTCGAACAAGTGCCCCAGGATGAAAGGGTAGAGGTCTTGCGGGATATGGTGTCTGGCGCTAATACCCGGTTGGCAGAAGCCTATGATGGGCTCGATATCAATAAGAAATTAGCCTTTTGGTATCGCCTTGTGAATACCACCGATTTGATGGCAAACGCGGTGCAATCCCTTGACACCGCCCATCAATGGACCTTGGAGACCCATTTAAGGGAGTTGGCTAAACGCGATATTAATGAATTGGTCCAAGTCTTTAAAACCGCCGTGGCCATAACCGATGGCGCTGTATCAGTGCCGGCTTGGGCGGGTTAAGGGTTTTCTGCAGCTCCATGGTCAAGCCAAAAACCAAAACCGCCGCCCCTGAAATCGTTAACAAGGGCGGCGGTTTTGGTTGTCAGAAGATCACCTAAACCGTCATGATGTCCTTTTCCTTCGCAGCTAAGAGCTGGTCAATCTGGGCCGTGTATTTATCGGTGAGCTGCTGAATCTCGTTTTGGAAATCTCGAGACTCGTCTTCCGATATATCGCCGCTTTTCTCCTGCTTACGAAAGAAATCGATCCCATCCCGACGAATATTGCGGATGGAGACTCGACCTTCTTCGGCATACTTGGCGGCGATTTTGGTGAAGTCTTTACGACGCTCACTGGTGAGAGCTGGGACATTCAATCGAATCAAGGAGCCGTCATTGTTGGGGACTAATCCCACATCAGATAGGGTGATCGCCTTCTCGATCGCAGCGACAGAGCTGGGATCAAAGGGCTGAATCATCAACGTAGTGGAATCAGGCGTACTGATGTTGGCCAAATTCTTGAGGGGGGTAGGACTACCGTAATAGTCCACAGAAATGCGATCTAGTAAAGACGCATTGGCACGACCAGTGCGAATGGTATTGAAGGCACGGCGGGTAGATTCGATGGCCTTACCCATAGCCTCCTCGATATCACTTAATTCAGCTAATTTCACAGGACTCTCTCACAATTGTGCCAATGGATTCACCCATCACGGCCCGGCAGATGTTCCCAGGAACCGACAGGTCAAACACCATGATGGGGATATTGTTATCTTTGCATAGGGCGATCGCCGTGCTGTCCATAACCTTCAAATCATGGGTCAAGACATGGTTATAGGTCAGGCTTGTAAACCGCTTGGCCTCGGGATTTACCTTGGGATCGGAATCATATACCCCATCCACTTGGGTGCCCTTGCACAGAACGTCCGCATTGATTTCAGCGGCTCTCAGGGCGGAAGTAGTATCCGTGGTAAAAAACGGATTACCGGATCCCCCGCCAAAAATTACGACTCGATTTTTTTCAAGGTGGCGAATGGCCCGGCGGCGAATGTAGGGCTCAGCGATCTCTTGCATCGTGATGGCGGTTTGAACGCGGGTCGGGACCCCAGCCTGCTCTAAAGCATCTTGCAGGGTCATCGCATTCATGATCGTGCCCAGCATGCCGATGTAGTCGGCGGTGGCTCGATCCATGCCGCCCGCAGCCCCTTTTATACCTCGAAAGATATTGCCGCCCCCCACCACAATGGCAATCTCAATGTCGTTCTTGACCACCTCCGCCAATTCTTTTCCTATGGCTTGCACCACTTCTGGAGCGATGCCATAGGCTAAGTCGCCCATCAACGCTTCGCCACTTAACTTCAGCAAAACCCGTTTGTAAGGGGTGCCCATGCAGTCACCGTTAATCGTTAGCAGTGGTCAATTCCTTCAAAATATTGGGTGTGTTTCCGAGAGAAGTCAAGGATAGAACCCCAAAAAGAGGCCAGATTCCTTGATTTCTTCAGGATGCGCCGGAGTCAGAGGGTTTATGGCCGTCGCCCGTCCGGTGAGGACAAGACTGGGAGCCCCTTTGCGGTGGCACCCAGCATCAGAGCAATCCTAGGTATCCTCCGCAAAGGGGCCAGCGCCATAAAGGAAAAACGGTAGAGTAATGGGGCAGTTGGGGGGTGGTTGACGGTGGAGATCCGAATGGTAGAGCTGGCTGTACCCTCGGCCCTAGTTAAAGGGGGATGGGTGGGGCTCTGGCTATTGGCCGTAGGGGTCGCCACTGAGGGGGTTCGTCGCAACACCTCGGCCTCTCCAGAAGTAACGCGCAAAATTGTTCACATCGGAGCCGGAAACGCGATCGTTTTAGCGTGGTGGCTCCACACGCCGACATGGATGGGGGTTGCGGCCTCCGTGGTGTTTAGCGCCGTCGCCTTGCTGTCTTACCGGCTGCCAATTTTGCCCGGTATTAATAGTGTGGGTCGCCCCAGCTTAGGGACCTTTTTTTATGCGGTCAGTATTGGGGTGCTGACCGCCCTATTTTGGCCCATGCAGCATCCCGAATTCGCGGTAATTGGCATATTAACCATGACCTGGGGAGATGGACTGGCCGCCCTGGTGGGCCAAGCCCATGGCCATCACCCTTACCAACTGTTGGGATCCTCTAAAAGTTGGGAGGGGTCCTTGACCATGCTGATGGTGAGTTTTGCGGTGTGCATGGTCGTTTTGGGGGTGGCCTTTGGTTGGGGGCTTTCTGGCATCGCCATCGCGGCGATCGTTGCCCTTGTCGCCACGGGCCTAGAAACCATTTCTATCCTGGGGTTGGACAATCTCACCGTTCCCCTGGGCAGTAGTCTATTGGCCTATGGGCTGGCCCTAGGGTGGTTATGAGCAAAGATAGCCGTTAAGGTCGCCACGCCTGGGGCTGTTGAAAGCGATGGACATCGATAATCACTTGCCGCCACCCTGCCGCTAGGGCCGCCAACAGGCGATCGCCCTTTTCACGGCTGGCCACGGTGGCATCTCCCAAGACCCCGCTGCGGCTCAAGTCTCGGGTCACCCAGGCAAAGGGCAGTGCCCCTTCCATGCTGAGCAGGCTATCTTTAGGCAGTCCCTGGGGATATTCACAAACGGCTTTATCCATCTGTACCTGCTCCGGCAAAATCGCCAGCATGAGACTGGTTTCGGCGTCCCCAGCGTGAATTCCCAGCTCCAATTCCTTCGGGGTCAGTAACTCTGCGGCAGGGTTCGGCACTTGCCAGACAAACAACGGAAACACCATCAGGTCTGGATACTGCTGATGGAGGTCTCGGGCTGCCATTTCCAGCACCTGGGGTTGCCCCCCATGGGCATTCATCCACACCAGCTTCCGAAATCCAGTGCGATAAAGACTTTCGGCTGATTCCATTAGGACCTGTCTGAGGGTCTGGGCAGACAGGGTAATGGTGCCCGGAAAATGCCAGTGCTCGTTGGATTTGCCGTAGTAGAGGGTGGGCAATGCATAGGCGGGAATGTCTGCGGCTAGAATTTCTAGGGCCTTACCGAGTACCGCCTGGGCGATCGCCGCATCCACCACCAGGGGCAAATGGGGGCCGTGCTGCTCGATCGCCCCCATGGGCTGAATCATCACCACATTGGCTTTATCCGCCATGGACTCTACCGTAGGCCAGGGTAAATAAGGGAAAAACCGTTCAAGGGGAATCCAATGGTGCATCTGAGACAACTCTCCTGGTCTTGCTATTGGCTGTAGCTCTAGGGCGATTGCCGACCATGACTATACCGGTTTTGTCGGGGCGGTCTGGTGCGTCCTCTACTGATCGCCCGTTGATCGCCCGCCGATCTCCCCCAAGCCACCGATTTCCCCATCGGCGTTATCCCCAGGGCACCGGAGGTGCCCGCGTCTTTAAGGGTGAAACCGTATCTACGGGTATCGTCTTTTTGGAAATCTCCTCAGGCTTTTTTCATGGAACCGTGACGGAATGGTGGGGACTGTAACGGAATCGCAAAACGCCCTCAATTCCTTGCCCAGAAAGGGTTTTGACCCTGATCAGTGGGTGCCAACGCGCCTTCAGGGGCATCATTAGCCCGCAAAATCACCTAATTTCTGGCAAAAGGGTTGACGAACCCAGGCTAAAACTGTAAATTTAGATACAGAAACGAAATCGTTCATCCTAAATCGTAGCTTCTGCGTTTAGGACGGAAGTAGGGAATTCCCGAAGGAACGCGCCTCTTTAAGTACGTTATTTTGAGGCGAGAACCATGAGCTTACGTTACCGCGGTGCTGATTACGAACCCACCTCCGCTAATGTCGAAATGATTGAAGAAGTCATTGGTCGTTACCGGGGTGCTGTTGTGACCCGTCGAGTGCCCAAGCAAGCCCAAACCCAGGGACGCATTCAAGGACTCAAGTATCGGGGCGCTAACGTCCACTAGATCTGTTTTTCTCACCCTTGAGTTAAACATCCCATCATTACAAAGGGCCGCCTAAATCTAGGCGGTCCTTTGTTTTTCTTGGGCTATTGTTACCATGAGGCAAGGTTGCGATGAGCGCAAAAAAGCACCATGAGCGCAAATGGATGGGTCCTATTTGCCCTAGGAGGGGCAGCAGGAATGGGGATCGCAGCATTGCTGCGGCCACGGTGGCTCCGTCGGGTGAGGGCCGTATTGAAGGGGCAGCGGCAGCCGGTCACCGGCATTGAACAACCCGTTGCTGCCAACGCCCCCTGGTGGGATGGCCAGCTACAGGCCCCAGATTATCGGGCTTTACTCCATCAAGCACCCATTGGCTATATTCAGGTGGATGGCGAGAATCAGTTGGTCTGGTGTAACGCTACGGCCAGCCGACTGCTGGGGATTGCCTATGCCAACCAAGCCATGGCCGACACCCCCCGCCTGCTGTTGGAGTGGGTCCGCTCCTATGAATTGGATCAACTCATTGAAAAAACGCGTCAGACCAATGCCCCTCGCCAGGGGGATTGGGTCCTGAATCTTGTCTCCCCTGACCCATTCCACCCCAGCGAAGGGGTAGCCTATCCCCTCAGGGGATATGGTTTACCCCTCAGCGAAGGGCAAGTCGGCGTGTTTTTGGAAAATCGTCAGGAAATTGTCACCCTGCGGCAAGAGCGCGATCGCTGGACTTCAGACGTGGCCCATGAGCTTAAAACCCCCCTCACCTCCATTCGCTTGGTCACGGAAACCCTGCGATCGCGGGTCGAGCCCGCCCTCCATTCCTGGTTTGATCGGCTCCTCAACGAAACCCTGCGATTGAGTAACCTGGTGGAAGATCTATTGAACCTTAGCCGCCTAGACAGTGCCGATGGCGCTAGCCTGACCCTGAAGCGGATCGACCTGGCTCAACTGATTGTGATGGCCTGGCAAAGCCTAGAACCGCTCGCCCAGGTCAAGTCATTGGAATTGGTGTACGAAGGCCCCACTGAGCTGCCCGTCACCTTGGATGAAGCCTTAATCCATCGCGTCTTGATTAATTTGATGGACAACGCCATCAAATACAGTCACGCCCACCAGCGCATTGTGGTGCGGACCAGCATCCAAGACACCCCGACTGACATTCGCTACAGCGGCACCTCCACCGTCCAAGTTGACATCATTGACCATGGGGCTGGGTTCAAAGAAACCGACTTGCCCTACATCTTTAGTCGCTTCTATCGGGCCGATCCCGCTCGGGTGCGACTCGGTCCGTTTACGGCCTCGCCCACGGGCCAAGGCGGCCCAGCGGCCCCCGTCAACAACAGCACCGGCTTAGGACTGGCGATCGTTCAACAAATTGTTGATGCCCATCGCGGCCATGTCACCGCCCAAAATCATCCCCAAACCGGTGGTGGTTGGTTAACCCTTACCTTGCCTTTACAAGCGGCCCCATTGCCCTTGGTAATATAGGAGCTGTCAGTGGGTTGATCAGGAGTTGATCAGAAATCAGTATGGCAACGGCCCAAATGGCAACGCGCCTGCAAAAGCTATTGTCCCAGTGGGGCATTACTTCGCGACGCCACGCAGAGGACCTGATTCGAGCTGGGCGAGTAGAGGTGAATGGCCAAGTCGCTTGCCTCGGGCAAAGGGCTGACCCAGAAAGGGACCAAGTCACCCTGGATGGCCGGGTCATTTCTCCCTTGGGTCGTCCTGAGCAGTGCTATCTGTTAATGAATAAACCTAAGGGGGTTTTATCTACCTGTGATGATCCGTGGGGACGACCTACCGTGATTGATCTCATCTCAAAAACTAATCTGGCCACCGCTGGCCTCCACCCCATTGGTCGTTTAGATGCTGATTCTACGGGGGCCTTATTACTCACCAACGATGGATCGTTAACCTTTCGGCTCACCCATCCTCGCCACCATGTCCCCAAAACCTATCGCGTCCGGGTGATAGGTCGCCCCTCCCCCATAACGCTAAAACAGTGGCAAAAGGGCATTATGCTAGCGGGAAAGCGAACCTTGCCGGCCCAGGTTAAACTCCTGACGGCTAGTCACAACACCGCCGATCTGGAAATCATTTTGGAGGAAGGTCGGAATCGACAAATTCGGCGGGTGGCTGACCACCTAGGGCATCCCGTTATCGATCTCCATCGCACGGCTGTCGGTCCCATTCAACTGGGTGATATCTGTTCTGGGGAGGCGAGAAATCTAACGAAAGATGAAGTAAAGTTGCTTTGTCAGGATATCCTAGACTAGTCTCTGCTCGTCATTAGGTAAATCGACGATTAGGACTGGTTGAACAGAACCGATCAAAACTTCCGTCATAGACTTGCAATCTACTTAGCCGCTGCTCCATGAAACGATCGTCAAATGACATTACCGAGTTGCACCGAGAGCAATTGGTGGATATTGGGCAAATTCTTCACAATGCCCGTGTCAACCAAGGTTTCTCTTGCGAGGTAATTGCTGAAAAGGCGCTTATCCGTTCTCGCCTCCTGGAGGCTATCGAGACGGCGGATGTTAATGCTTTGCCGGAACCGGTTTATACCCGAGGGCTGATTCGCCAGTATGCCAAGGTCCTAGGTTTGGATGGGGAGACCCTTTCTAGCCAATACTTCACCCCTGCCAGGCCCGCACCGAAGCCGTCATTCTGGCGATTGTCGATTACCCCGCAGTTGCGGCCCCTCCATTTGTATATGGCCTATGCGGTGCTGATCGCGATCGCCATCAGCAGCCTTTCCTACACTCTGAAGCGGGCAGGCTACAGCACGGGCAGTATCCCGCCCCTTGATGATGAGGCTGTACAAACAGCCATTACCGAGCCTCAGGCCCCCATTGCCACCGCTTCGACGCCAGCAACGCCTTTGGCGGATCCGGTTGCTGAAGGGGAAGTGCGGGTTTCGGTAGAAATGCAGGCCCAGTCTTGGCTACGGATCACCGCTGATGATGAGGTGAGTTTTGAGGGCATTCTCCGCCAAGGGGATACCCGCACCTGGACCGCAGAAGAGCAAATCATTGTGCGAGCTGGCAACGCTGGCGGCGTTAAGGTGTCTTTTAATGAGGCCATTGCTCAGCCCCTCGGCCAACCGGGAACGGTGACTGAGGTCAGTTATCCCCCAGAAAAACCCACCACTGTCAGCCTGTTGCCGTCAGCGATCCGCAATTAGAAATATCCCCGGTCTACCCATAGCTGAGGTGATTTCCGACAAGGGATATACCGGTTTGGTAGGGGGCGGGTCTTGTGCCTGCCCTCCGCCGATCGCCCTCAACCCACCGGTTTCCCCATCTGCGTTACCCCAAGGGCACCCACAAGAGGTGCCCCTATGACAGTTCCCGTGGTGAAACCGTATCTACGGGTATCGTCTTTTCTAGAAATCTCCTCAGATAGGGGCACACCGGCATAGTCTTAGCTTAGGTTTCTTAGGGCGATTGCCGTTGTGGTTAGCTGCTTTAGCCAACACTGAGCAAGCTGTAGAGCGTGGAGTACACTTGCGGAAGCACTCCATATATCTGACTTGGCAATGGCTGAAGATGACTACATCTGGATCGTGACCGATGCCATCCCAACCGGCTCGCGGGATGGAAACACCCCTCAAAATCCCTACGCGGGCACGGCCTCACCACCGCCAAGACCACCGCGTTCAGGGTTGCCGGTGTCGGCGGCGAAGCTGGAGCAGGGCATGGCGGACTTTTTGCAAACCATGGGTCGGGTGATCAAAAATGCCCAGCGGCGCGCCACGGAGTTGGGGGGTATGGAGCTGGATGAGATTGAGCTGTCGGTGGAGGTAAATGGGGAAGGGCAGTTGAGTCTGTTAGGCTCGGGCACGAAGGTGGGCGGCAGCGGCGCGATTACGCTGCATTTTAAGAAGGCTAACTCAACAGATTGAGATGGCGAAGAACTGGGCGCTGGTCATCGGCATAAATGAATACAACCCAGTCAACTTCTCGCCGTTGCGGTATGCCAAGCGGGATGCTGAGCAGGTTAAAGCCTTCTTTGAGCAGGCTGGTTTTGAGGTGTGTTGCTTCACGGATGATTCACCCCCTTTGACCCTGCCCACGGGGCAAACCATTCCTACCCAACCCAGCTACGGCAATCTGATTACTTTTCTGCAAGACCGCTTTGAGGCCCCGTTTCTCTCCCCTGGGGACAACTGCTGGTTTTTCTTTGCGGGCCATGGGGAACGCCATCAAGATCGTGATTACTTGATGCCTATCGATGCCAACTCACGGGGGCAAGCGGTGATCGCGGGCTTGACGGTGAACTATGTGCGGGAGCGCTTGAGCCGCTGTGGGGCGGACAATGTGATCTTGCTAATGGACGCCTGTCGTAGTCAGGGCAGCCGCGATGCCACGGGCATTGGTCGCGAAAGCCAACCGGGGGTGATCACCATTGCCTCTTGCCAACCCACGCAAAAGTCTTGGGAGATTGAGGCGTTAGAGCAAGGGGCGTTTACCTATGCCTTACTGGAGGCGTTGCAGCTCTCGGGAGAGCGGAGTTGCGCCACGGTGGAACGGTTGGGCAGCTATCTAAAGCAGCGGGTGCCGAGGCTCTGTGAGCAATATGGCAAAGCCCCTGCTCAAGTGCCGCGTATCAGTGCCGACCCGTTGGAAAAGCAACACTTTATTTTGATGCCGCAATATGCGCGGCAGGCGGATATCGACCAACTGAAGCTGGATGTGTATCGCCTCAGAACCAAGAAACCTTCGTTGGCAGAGACGATTTGCATTCGGCTAAATGCTCTGGCCATGGGTCAGGACTTAGAGATTATTGATCTGCTGCTTGAGATTCGTCGGGATAGGGGATCGACCACAGTCACCCAAGCAGTAGTTGATCCCTTATCAGCCAGATCAGCTGATGCACAGCCAGTCAAAGAGCAAGATCCCGAAATCCTTAATAAGCGTCAGCAGTATCGAGATCACTTTGCTAAGGCGGTCAAAGCTGGGTATCCGCTAGATGACTATGTCATCAATGGGCTCAGGCAGTTTCAGCAGCAATTGGGGTTGAGTGATGCGGATGTGGATGCAATTGAGCAACCGATTCTTAAACCAGCGGAGGAAAAATATCAGCGGCAGTTGAAGGAACGGGAACAGGCCGAGGCGGAACGTAAAAGGCAGGCGGCGATAGCGGCGGCTGAGCAGCAGCGGCAGCGGGATCTGGCAGCAGCGGAACGCAAAACTCAACAAGAACTGGCGGCGGCACGGCAACGGCAAGCGGAGGCAGCAGCGACACTGGCCCAGCGGCAGGCAGCAGCTCAGCATGCGCAACCGACTGTTCGCAGGGCTTCACCGGGGGATAGCTTTAGCGAGGATCTGGGGAATGGCGTCACCCTAGAGATGGTGGCGATTCCTGCTGGGGAATTTATGATGGGCTCCCCAGCGGGTGAAAAAGAGCGTCGTGATAATGAAGGGCCGCAGCACAAAGTCTCAGTGCCGGAGTTTTGGATGGGGAAATTTCCGGTCACCCAGGCCCAGTATCAGGCGGTGATGGGGAAGAATCCGTCGCACTTTAAGAATGGGGCCAAGCGTCCGGTGGAGCGGGTGTCTTGGCATGATGCCGTGGCTTTTTGTGAGCGGCTTTCTCAGCGCGCGGGACGCACCTATCGATTGCCTAGCGAAGCCGAGTGGGAATATGCCTGTCGGGCCGGAACCACGACCCGCTAAGCCTTTGGGGACAACATCACGAAGGAACAGGCCAACTTTGGTAAACGACAAAGTGTTGGATTTCTCGGAATCGGAATAGGCCGTAAGAAAGTTCTAATAGGGACTGAACCGTTTGGTCGCCATTCTGCCAATGAGTTTGGTTTGTATGACATGCACGGCAACGTCTGGGAATGGTGTCAGGATGTGTGGCATGGCAGCTACCAGGGAGCACCTGCGAATGGTAGTGCCTGGGAGGTAGGAGATTCAAATAGTCGGGTAAGACGCGGCGGCTCCTGGATCGTCGTTCCGAGGTCTTGCCGGTCCGCGTATCGCGACCTTTATTATGCTGAGGGCCGCACCAACGGTATCGGTTTTCGTGTGTGTTGTACCGCTCCGCAGAAGCAAGCTACGGCTCCCAGGGATTCTTAGCTCCTTCGGCTTCGCTCAGGACAAGCCTTTGCCCTCTTGCACGCGCTTCGCGCGTGCAAATTTTCGGCAATTTTGGCCCTGGTCAGAGTTCAGATCCCTGGGTTCTGTCGGGTCACCCCGATCCATTCAGGTCTCCACCGAGCACCCAGGGATCTCCGCCCTGCCCCGCATCCCTACAACTCAGATCCCTGGGTTCTGTCGGGCCACGCCGCTCCATTCAGGTCTCCACCGAGCACCCAGGGATCGGGGTCGCTGATCGCAGCCCGATGTTTCTCGCCCCCAGTCTCCGGCCAGGCGCATCCCGGCGGCAGAGCGATCCTAGTACTCCCTGGCGGGAATAGAGCCCTACCATTGCAAACCCAGGGCAAGGGGCTTTGGTCAAGGGTCGGCGGATTTACGCAAGCAATGGGCCAGCGCTATCAGACAGGTTGACCCAGGTGGTTTCAACCCTCCATCGATTAAACCTTGGCCACATCCAAACCCGTAGTTCGCCCCACGGTGAAAACTCAAGTTTTCAAGTTGGATGTGGTTTAAGGCGCGAAAAAATGAGCACCGATGATCAATCCTTGTCCTTGGGCGGCAATAGCCGACCAGTATCCACCGGGTCCACCTCATAGGCCGCCCCAAACCCCAACACAAACCGCCCCGACAGCGGCACCAATCGAAAAATCTGAAAATCCGGCATTTGCCGCAGCATCTCAATCAGCGCCCCAAACTGCACCTGAAAGCGATCCGCCACCGCCGTCCATTGCGGGTCCTGGGGCGGAATCTGCACCGCCCGACAGTCATACATCAGCCGTTGCCGCGCAAAAATCTGGGCCGTCTCCGCCTCATCCTGAATCAACAAAATCCCCGCCTGGGGGTTGGCCTTGAGATTGGGGGTGTGGCTAGAGAGCCCGCTCACAAAAATGTAAAAGCTGCGGGCTGCCCCTGGGGGACCATCATTCGTCATCACAAACGGGGCATAGCTGGCCTGGGGTTGACCAGCAGCCGTAACGGTGCTCAGCATCAGGCTTTTGACCGTACCGGGAAAGGTGTCGTAAGCCGCCTGAATCTCTGCAAAATTGGGCGTGGGCATACGTTACAGTAACCATGATGATGTCCCTGTGATCCTGCCATGGCGACGGCCCTTTCCCTCAATCAATTCACCCCCGACCTCAATGATGCCGAGCAACAGCGCTTGCACCAGGGCGAGGTGGTTCTAAACGGTCAGTTGGGCAGTTATACCGTGTGGGTCGTGGTCCCGGCCACCGCCGCCACCGTGTGGGAGGTGCTCACCGACTACGAAGGCTTTCCCAAATTCTTGCCCTCCGTGGTGTCCTCTAAGGTGACCGAGCGCGAGGGTAATCGCACCGTCGTGGCCCGTCGCGATCGCCGCAAAATCGGCTTTATGCCCATCAAGGTGAAGATCGTCACCGAAAATATTGAAGTCAGCCATGAGCGCATCGACTACCGCATGCTCTCCGGCACCCTCGATTCCCTGGAAGGGGTGTGGCGGTTGGCCCCCCTCGATACGGCGGGTGATACCCCCAGAACCCTACTGGTGCAGATGATCGAGGCTAAAGCCAACCTGGGACCGTTACAGAGTTACTTCTACCAGGTCTTTGAAAAAGGCTTGGTGGATACCCTGGGTAACCTGCGTGTCGAAATGGCACGGCGGGCGATCGCTTAAACTTTCCCCTCCTTGGTGCCCGTAGGGCGGGGTGGGTTGTCTGAGTTCCGAGGGGTGCCGATGGGTTCATCCCGCTAGGTTTAAACCCACCCCCAGCTCCCCCAAGGAGGGGCGTTTGGTTTAAGCCGATCGCTGGCGGGTCGTATTGGCGATCGCCGTCCCCAATAAAATCAACCCACAGCCCAATATCATCGATTGGGTCAGGGGCTCATCCAGCAGCAGGGTCCCCCAGGCGATGGCAAATAGCGGAATCAAGTAGGCTACCGTTAATGTCCGTGTCGGACCCACTTGCTCAATCAGATGGAAGTAGATCAGATAGGCCACAGCAGTAGAGAACAGCGCTAGGGCGACCACGGCCCCCATCGCCAGCGGCTGGGGAACCTGCTGAGGGCGGGTAAAGGGCAGCAGGGGCACTAGGCAACTGGCGGCGCTGAGCAGGGTGCCCGTGGCAATCACCAGGGCGGGTACCCCCTGCAACCGCATCCGCACATAGGGGGCAGACACCGCGTAGGCAATGGCGGCAACCATGCCAGCGGCGACCGCCAGCAATAGGCCTGAGGTTACCGTCGTCTCCCGCAGCCCCACCAAAACGACGACCCCGGTAAATCCCAGGATTAATCCCATCACGCGGGCCAGCGTTAGGGGTTCCTTGAGCCAGAAAAAAGCCACCACCACCCCGAAAAACGGCACGGTGCCATTCAAAATAGAGGTCATCCCGGCGGGCAGTGACAGGCTGGCGAAGGCCAGCAACGAGAAGGGTAGGGCCGAATTCAAGAAGCCCACCACCATCAGGGGGCGGGCATGGCGGCGCAGTTCCGGCCACAGCCCCCGACGGATCACGAGGGGCAGCAGCACCAGTCCCGCCAGCAGCACCCGGCACTCGCTCAGCCAAATTGGCCCCAGTTCCGGGGCCGCGATGCGCATAAACAAAAACGAGCCCCCCCAGAGGGCAGCTAAAATGACCAGCTCAAGACCGTGTTGCGGTTTCATCAAGGATGCTGCGGCTGGCTTCCCAGCCGAGAAGGGTAGATTTGCGGGTCAGTCCCCAACGGTAGCCCCCCAGATGGCCATCGGTGCGGATTACCCGATGGCAAGGAATTAAATAGGCGATCGCGTTTTTGCCAATGGCACTACCCACGGCCCGACTGGCGGTGGGGCGACCGATGTCGTTGGCAAGGGTCTGGTAGGTACTGAGGCCACCAAAGGGCAGCTTTAGCAAGGCCCGCCACACCTGAATCTGAAAGTTGGTGCCCTTTACCAACAGAGAGAGTGGCTGGGGGGAGGGGGTCGCTAAGGGTTGGAGGAGGCGATCGCACACCCCCTGCGTCGCTGCGGCATCTAGGATGAGCTGGGCCTGGGGCCAGATGTCTCGCAGTCGAGCCGCCGCTTGGGCTGGGTCGGGATCATCCAAAAATTCCAGATTACAGACGCCTTTGGGGGTGGTGGCCATCAGGGCCAGCCCAAACGGCGTTTCATGGATGCCATAGCGAATCGACAGCCCCCGCCCCCCATCCCGATATTCCGCTGGTGACATTGCCTCCAGGTTAATAAACAGATCATGGAGCCGAGCCGAACTGGAGAGGCCACTGTCTAGGGAGAGGGAGAGCAAATTGGGGGATTGGGCCATGCGAGCCTTAGCGGACTCCACCGTCAGCGCCTGCAAAAATCGCTTTGGGCTAATCCCGGCCCAACGGGAGAACAATCGCTGAAAGTGGTATTCGCTCAGGTGGATATGCTGGGCAATGTCTGCCAAGGAGGGCTGGGTTTGTTGCTGTTGCCGCATATATTCAATGGCGGCGGCGATGCGTTGATAGTCCCCATGGTTAAGGGCGGGGGAGGCGGAGGTCACCATCAAGTCAGACCCAAGCAAGACGTTCACCCTTAACCCTAAGGGGCCGATGGGCTCAGCGCGATCCGATTCTTGCGGTCTGGACCTTTGCCATGGCTGCAAACACCCAGCTAGGGAGAGCATTACTCGTGCGTGGTCATGGGTAAAGGGCTGTGCCCATGACCATCCCTGAGCCGGTTGATCGGTCCATAAGCTTCACCCATCCGACCGCTGCTGTTTGGCCCAGGTCTCTTGATTTGCTAGCAATCGCCTAGGAAGCCGCTTCTACCGGTGTGGCTTCGGGTACCGCCACCAACGATACATCCACCCGATCGCCCCCAGACTGCGCCAGCTCCGCCCGGACATTTGGGCCGAAGAAGGTTTCAATTTTTTTCTGCTTATCGAGCCACTTGGTAAACGGTACCTTAGGGGTGTCAAACTCCAACACCAGCACATAGGATCCATCCAAAGACTCCTCCCGGACCCCCGCCAACACGGGTCGCTCAGAATCATTGGGTGATAGCCCCAGCCGCTCTAACACATCATCAAGATGCGCCTCTTGGCCATAGCGATAGCGGGTTACATCGCTGCGCACCTGATTTTGAGTGGGGGTGGCCTGTTGCTTTCGCAGGGCTAGCACATCCTCGCTGGTGGCCTGGGTGTAGGGCGTTGGCTCCAGTTCCGCCGCCTTCAGGGCCAGCCCCCCTAGCAACACCGGAATGCCGTAGAAGAAGCCCGCTAGGTTCAACGTGGCATTGTCCTGAAAATAGGCGATAAACCCAATAATCGTCAGTACACCACCGACCCACAACAACAGAATACTCAGGGACGTTTTTTGCAACATTATCGCTTTACTTTCCATGTTCCATGCCGTGATTGTATCGTCCTGGGGATAGCGGGGCGGCTAGAAGGATTGAGCCCCCCCTGCCAACTTGGCCCAAAGTTGCCTATGCTGATTTACTGGAGAGTCATGGATTATCGCTGTTATGAATACCCAAGGGATTCGCGATCGCGTCGAACAGATTCGAGCCAAGCGAGAAGTGTTGCTCCGACTGCTGGAACAACCCGACCTCGGCACCCTCAGGATTGATGTCAATCAAGCCCTAGAGGAAATGGACGATTTGTTGGAAGAGTTTGAGACGACATTCCCCGCCAGTGTCGCCTAATCGGCGAGCCCCCTTTAACCTAAATTGCTTTTGAGATCAAACGAAAAGAACCCATGGCAAACACCTATCGGGTTGATATCAACCACCAGGGACAAACCCATACGATCCAGGTCCCAGCGGATCAAACCGTGCTCTTAGCCGCTCAAGAGGCGGGCTTAGATCTACCCAATTCCTGCAATGCCGGGGTTTGTACCACCTGTGCCGCCTTAATTACCGAAGGCACCGTCAGCCAAACGGATGGCATGGGGGTGAGTCCGGCGCTGCAAGCGGAGGGTTATGCCCTGCTGTGTGTGGCCTATCCCACCTCAGATTTAAAGCTCGAAACTGAAAAAGAAGACATTGTCTACGCAAAACAGTTTGGCCAAGGCTAGTCAAAAGATCGAAGCATCAAGTAGGAGGACCCCGATGACCACCCATTTCATTACGGCTGAAATTGATCTGACCGAAACCCCAGAAGCCCTACCCAAGGCGGTAGAGGCGGAACTGCAAAAGCGCGGTGAGCCGCTGCGGTGGGCCGTCACCCAGGTGGATGAAAAGGCCCAAACCGCCCAGGTCGAGGCCGTCGTCACCACGGAAGGTTAAAGACGGGGTGCGGTTTTTTGATTCCGCCAGATCCTATGGCTGAACGTGAACGTTCCTATACGGCGGTCCTAATTGTCCCGACGGGCATTGGGGCCGCCATTGGCGGTTATGCGGGGGATGCTTTACCTGTGGCACGGGCGATCGCCCAAGTCGCCGACACCCTCATTACCCATCCCAATGTGCTGAATGGGGCACAGCTCTATTGGCCCTTGCCCAACGCCCTCTATGTGGAAGGCTATGGGCTGGATCAATTTGCGGCGGGGCACTGGGGGCTTAGCCCCGTCCACCGCAACCGCATTGGCCTGTTGCTGGATGCCGCCATTGAGCCCGACCTGCGCTGGCGTCACCTCCAGGCCGCCGATGCGGCGCGGGCCACCCTCGGGCTAGACCTGACCGACTATGTCGTTACGGATGTGCCGGTTGGGGTAGAACTGCGCACCGCTGACTCTGGGGCCACTTGGGGCACCGTGCAGCGACCTGACACGCTGCTGCGAGGGGCTGAAAAATTATTGCAGGCGGGGGCCGAGGCGATCGCGATCGTCGTCCGTTTTCCCGACGACGAAGACGAGACGGCGCTACAAAATTACCGCCAAGGGCGCGGCGTTGATCCCCTCGCCGGGGCCGAAGCCGTGATCAGTCACCTGATCGTGCGCCAATTCCAGGTGCCCTGTGCCCATGCCCCGGCCCTGAACCCCCTGCCCTTAGACCCGACCCTATCCCCAAAATCCGCCGCCGAAGAAATCGGCCATACCTTTTTGCCCTGCGTGTTGGCTGGGCTCAGCCGAGCCCCCCAGTTTGTCTCGCCAACCGCACTAGCCAGCACCGATCTCTGGGCGCATCAGGTGGACGCGGTGATCGTGCCCGCCACCGCCTGTGGGGGCAGTGGGGTACTCAGCCTCAGCCAAACCCGAGCCCAGATCATTGTGGTCGAGGACAATACCACCACCCTATCGGTAACCCCTGCCTCCCTCGGCCTGCAAGCAACTCGGGTTCGGTCCTATTTAGAGGCGATCGGGGTGATGGCGGCTCACAAAGCGGGAATTGATGCGGGGGCCATATCCCCTCACTTGCCCCAAATAAAACCCCTCAGGGAGATGAAAATACCTTGAGGGGTTTATGGGGGTTAACTGAGGGTAGGGGTAATTAGCCCTGTCGCTTTTTCAGCAGGGTGCTGGCCCCAAAAGCTACCATGGTGCCAATTACCATACCGGGTTCAGGTATTGACTTAGGCTCGCCGCCATCGCCACCACCAGAGCCGCTATCGCCACCACCGG
>JAQCKL010000479.1 GCA_027592485.1 Cyanobacteriota bacterium | reverse complement strand
ATCATGGTGCGGCGACTCGCGTAGCGATTTTGACACCGAATAACTTTTCAAACATCCTCTTAGGGGGAGATGAGTTTGGCCTCTTACTCAAGCAATGTTCGTTGCAACATGCCCAGCTCCTGGCCGAAAAAGTGCGGGTGGCCATTCAGGACTTCCGATTTATCTGGCAGGATAAACCCTTTAGCATCGGGGTCAGCATTGGCTTGGCCACCATCGATGAAAATGCTCGGACATTGCCCGAAATCCTCAGTGCTGCCGATGCCGCCTGTTATGCCGCTAAAAACCGGGGTCGCAACCGCATCCATCTTTATCAAACCAATGACACTGACTTAGTTAAGCAGCGAGGCGAACGTCAGTGGAGCATCCGAATTAAGCGCGCCTTGGAAGCCCATCGTTTTTGTCTTTATCGCCAAGAGATCGCGGGTACGGCCCATTCTCAACCGGTTCCGGTTACCCATTACGAAGTCCTCTTAAGAATGCTCGACCAGGAGAATAACCTGATCGCCCCAGGCATTTTCATTCCCGCCGCTGAACGCTATGACCTGATGACCGAAATTGATGGTTGGGTGGTCAATACATTTTTCACCTATCTCAAAAATGCTCGCGATCACCCCATAGAGTCATTGGAGGGGAGCGCAGAGAGCTTATATTTTATTAACCTCTCTGGGGCAAGTGTGGGGGATGCCCAATTCTTGGATTTTCTCAAGGCACAATTGCGCCAACACGAGATTCCACCTCAGAATATTGGCTTCGAAATTACCGAAACGGCGGCGATCGCCAACCTAGAGCAAGCGACGCGTTTTATCCAGGAGATCAAACAATTGGGTTGCTCCTTTGCCCTGGATGATTTTGGCAGCGGCATGTCCTCCTTTGGCTATCTCAAA
The DNA here is from genome assembly GCA_027592485.1 of Cyanobacteriota bacterium. Taxonomy (GTDB): domain Bacteria; phylum Cyanobacteriota; class Cyanobacteriia; order Phormidesmidales; family Phormidesmidaceae; genus PCC-6406. The sequence goes on along the minus strand of JAQCKL010000479.1, from coordinate 3,146 downwards.
AATCTGCCGGTCGACTATTTAAAAATAGATGGCAACTTTGTGAAGGATATCGTTAACGACCCAGCCACCCGTGCGATTGTTGAGTCGATCAACCATATCGGTCATGTGATGGGCCTCAGCACCATTGCCGAATCCGTTGAGACCCGCGAACTCCTTCGGGTGTTAAACCATATTGGCGTGGACTACGTGCAAGGTTATGGCATTGATCGACCCAGCCCCATATTCGGCTGAGTCCCATTTCAAAATCTTAAGCTCTATCCTTATTTTTCGCCATGAACTAAATTTTGTTTTAATATAAGCTGAAACGTGCTATGCCCATTTGGAGATTGGTGAATTTCAAGATCGAGCCGATTGAGGATGACTCCTTTGGGTTTAATATTTTTCACTACCTAAACGAAATTACAGCCTTCAAGCTGGATGAAGTTTATTAATAAAATGACTAAGTAGTGCCTGTTCTGAAGCTACTATCGCTTGTCGTAGCACCCAAGGCTTATTATTGAAAGTGCCTATAGAATCACTCAGTAGACAGAATTTTAACTCGCTATTGTTCTGTGATTTTTTGTGTTCCTAATTTTCCTGTATCAATTCTGGATTTTTCGCGTTATGCATCTCCCGTGCCCAAGAAAAACTGTGCAGGACTTTTCATGGAAGCATCATCGGAAGTGCCAGAGAAAACTGAATATTTCTTGTTGGAAGCAAGCCTGGATTGCCAGCCTCCTACAGTTCAAGTAGGCACCCCCCTCCTGGACGCTATTGCCTTGATGAGCTCAGTGGCGCGAGGTGGATCACCCGTCTTGCCCCAGGGGGGATCGGAGCCTGTTTCGCGGCGCTCTAGCTATGTTTTAGTGACCGAAAATGAGCAGCTCGTCGGCATTTTGACAGAGCGCGATGTGGTGCGATTAGCTGCTCAGGGAGCTGATTTCAGCGCATGCCTGGTGGATGCGGTGATGACAAGGCAGCTGATCACCTTAAAACCATCTGACCTTAAGCATCCTGCTATTGCCCTCAATCTTTTTCGCCAGCACCGGATCCGCCATATCCCAGTGGTTGATGGGCAGGGTCACTGGGTTGGGATGGTCACGCCCGATAGCATCCGCCAAAACCTGCAATCCGTTGATTTGTTGCGGCTGCTGCGTATCGAAGAATCCATGTCTAAGCAAGTGGTTAAGGCCTTGCCCACCGCGACTGTTTTAGACCTGGCACGGCTAATGGCGGCCCATCGTGTCAGTTGCGTGGTGATTCAGCAAGCGGGTCCCCCACCCCAGCGCAACCCAATGCCAGTGGGCATTGTGACGGAGCGAGATGTGGTCCAATTTCAGGCTTTAGGGTTAAATCTGAGCGCCTTAGAGGCCCAGGCGGTGATGAGTACGCCGCTGGTTTGTCTCCAGCCCAAGGACACCCTGTGGACCGCCCACGAATCCATGCAACGGTTGCACGTCAGGCGTTTAGTGATTACCGATGAGCAGGGGATCTTGGCGGGCATTGTGACCCAAACCAGTATTCTGGCGGCGCTGGACCCGTTGGAGATGCAAAACACCATTGCTATTTTGCACCAGCAGGTTGAGCAGCTTAAGGATGAGCGGGTGCAATGGCTTCAAACTCAAACGCGCCAACTGGAAAACCAGGTCGCGGACAGTGAGCAACGGTTTCAAGCGATTTTCAATCAGACGTTTCAATTTGCCGGCTTGCTGCAACTAGATGGGACCGTCATCGAGGCCAACCAAACCGCACTTGATTTTGGTGGACTCCAGCTAGAAGACGTGATCGGCCACCCCTTTTGGGAGGCGTACTGGTGGACGATTTCGCCCGAGACCCAAGCTCAGCTCAGAGCCGCGATTGCCCAGGCGGCACAGGGGGAATTTATCCGGTATGAGGTCGAAGTGCTAGGGGTTGGTCAGGTCGCCACCATTGACTTCTCTCTGCAGCCCATTTGCGATGGTAACGGGCAAGTCAAATGGTTGCTTCCAGAAGGGCGGGATATCAGCGATCGTAAACAAGCTGAGATGGATTTAAGGGAGAGCAAGCAGCGCTACGCCAATTTGTCCCAGGCGGCCCCAGTGGGTATTTTTCAGACTGATGCTGAGGGCAATTGTCTGTATGTCAACGACCGTTGGTGTCAAATGGCCGGGATGCCCCCAGAGAACGCTAGGGGGACGGGGTGGATTCAGGGGATTCACCCCGATGATCGAGAGTTGGTTTTTGCGGAGTGGTACCGTGCGACCCAGGCCAAGGACCCTTTTATCCTAGAGTATCGATTTCAAAATTCTGAGGGGGAAGTCAGGTGGGTGTTGGGTAAGGCAGTGGCAGAACTGGGTGCTGATGGTAATCCTAGCGGCTATATCGGTACCACGACCGACATTACGGCGCGGGTACAGGCGGAGCAAGACCTATTTCGCGAAAAGGAATTGGCCCAAATCACCCTACATTCCATTGCCGATGCGGTGATCACCACCGATGCCCTAGGGCGGGTTGAGTATTTCAATCCCGTGGCAGAGCAATTAACCGGTTGGGATGCCGCCCAAGCCCAGGGTCAGCCCTTAGGGGAAGTTTTTCATATCCTCCATGAAATCACCCGCCAGCCAGCCCAAAACCCAGTGGAACGCGCTCTGCGTGAAGGTTGTGTGACGGGTTTAGCCAACCACACGGTTTTAATTGCCCGCGACGGTACGGAATACAGCATTGAAGACTCGGCGGCACCGATTCGCGATCGCGACGGTCAAATCATTGGTGCCATCATGGTCTTCCACGATGTCACCCAATCACGGGAGCTGCAGTATCAATTATCCTGGCAGGCCAGCCATGATGTCCTGACGGATTTGCCCAATCGACGTTATTTTGAGCAGCAACTCGGCGAGCTGCTCAAAAATATTCGCCCCTGCCAGCATGTGCTTATCTACTTAGATTTAGACCGGTTTAAGGTGGTTAACGACACCTGTGGTCATATCGCTGGGGATGAACTGTTACGACAAATTGCTCGTCTACTCAGCAACCAAGTTCGAGCAACGGACACGTTAGCCCGCCTCGGGGGGGATGAGTTTGGGATTCTCCTACAGCAATGTTCATTGTCCCAAGCCCAGTCCTTAGAGGATGTTTGAAAAGTTATTCGGTGTCAAAATCGCTACGCGAGTCGCCGCACCATGATGCGA
>JAQCKL010000478.1 GCA_027592485.1 Cyanobacteriota bacterium | reverse complement strand
CTGCCTTGAGGCGCTCCTGACTTGCTTTGGGAACGCCTTTTTTTAGCTTGCTAGTCTAAACTCCAGACCAAGCCTACGCCAACCGAATTTTGTATGGGCTCAGCCGCTAGAACCCATTATCCAAGGCCAAAGTCCCGCTGGTTGACCTATTCCCGCTAGTGAGTGTTCACAGATTTGAAAATCAAGGCGCGATATCACTTGACGGCAGAAACCCTACACCTAGGTAGGGTTGGTTTCTGCGGATTCAAAAAGGGCGTCCATACAATAAGGGTGCAGTTTCTCGCTCCCTATTGTGTGGATGCAGCCGTCAATAGCTTTGCCATTTGCAGACGGTGACCGTGGGCAGGTAGGGGGTCTGTCAGCCCAATTGCCAGGGAAGCCTGTGCAGAAGCCCCTATAAAACCGATAGAGTAAAGGAAATGTAACATTTTCGATTCTGAACCCGAGGCATCATCTATGCGCGTCATCCTCATGACCGGTAAAGGCGGCGTTGGCAAAACCTCCGTTGCAGCAGCCACCGGCCTGCGATCCGCTGAGTTGGGCTATAAGACGCTGGTGCTGAGTACCGATCCGGCCCACTCCTTGGCAGATAGCTTTGATATGGAGCTGGGCCATGATCCCCGTGTGGTACGCCCCAACCTATGGGGGGCCGAGCTCGATGCCCTGATGGAGCTGGAAGGCAACTGGGGCGCGGTGAAACGCTACATCACCGATGTACTTCAGGCGCGAGGTTTAGAGGGGATTGAGGCCGAAGAGCTGGCGATTTTGCCAGGGATGGATGAGATTTTTAGCCTGGTGCGGATGAAGCGCCACTACGACGAAGGGGAATTCGATGTGCTGATCATCGACTCTGCCCCAACGGGAACGGCACTGCGGCTGCTGAGTTTGCCCGAGGTGGCGGGGTGGTACATGCGGCGGCTGTACAAGCCCTTCCAAGCGGTATCCGCAGCGTTGCGCCCTTTGGTCGAGCCCTTCTTTCGGCCCGTGGCGGGGTTCTCGTTGCCCACCAATGAGGTGATGGATGCCCCCTATGAGTTTTATGAGCAACTGGAAGCCTTAGAAAAGGTCCTCGGTGACGCGAGCCAAACCTCGGTGCGGCTGGTGACCAACCCCGAGAAAATGGTGATCAAGGAATCCCTGCGCGCCCACGCCTACCTAAGCCTGTACAACGTCGGCACCGACATGGTGATTGCCAACCGAATCATTCCTGAGGCGGTGCAGGATCCCTTCTTTAAGCGATGGAAAGAGCAGCAAGAACAATATCGCCAAGAAATCCACGACAATTTCCACCCCTTGCCAGTGCGGGAAATCCCGCTGTATGCCGAGGAAATGTGTGGACTCGCCGCCCTCGATCGGCTGAAGAACGACCTCTATGGCGATGAAGATCCCACCCAGGTCTATTACAAGGAGACCACGATGCGGGTGGTGCAAGAGGGGCACAATTACAGCTTAGAGATCTATCTGCCGGGGATTCCGAAGGACAAGGTGGAACTGAGCAAAACCGCCGATGAGCTGAATATCCGCATTGGCAATCACCGGCGAAACTTAGTGCTCCCTCAAGCCTTGGCCGCGTTGAATCCGGCGGGGGCCAAGATGGAAGATGACTATCTCAAAATTCGGTTTGCATCGGCGTCTACACCGGCATCGGTCTAGGGCCGATTTCAGAGGGCGTCAAGTCTTATGCCCCTACAGTTGTGATTTCTTATGAGGCGCTGCTGAGCATGTTGCCGATCGCCACGTTTCTGGCCATCCTTGGCACCTTGGCCATCAATACCCTGTCCAACATTTTTCCGCCCGGCGGCGAAAGTGTCGGTGAGATTGCCAACACCACCCTGGCGGGGGTGCTGATTACCCCGGCCAACTATGCCTTTGCCATCTGGGGCCTGATTTATGGGGGGCTGATCGCCTACGGCATCTATCAGCTCCGCCCCGCCCAACGGCAAGATCCTGCCATCCAAACCGTCAACCGCTGGTTGATCGTCGCCTGTGTTGCCCAAATGATCTGGATCGGGCTGTTCACGCTGAAATATTTCACCGCTTCTATTCCCGTGATGCTGGTGATTTTGGGGTGCCTGATCGCCTGTTACCAGGCGCTTAATATTGGCCAACTGGCCCGTCGCGATCGCCGTTGGTACGCCCAATATCCCTTCAGTATTTACCTGGGCTGGATTGCCGTCGCCACCGTGGTGAATATCGCTTCAGCGCTTTATGCCGCCGACTGGGCGGGCTGGGGCCTCAGTGATGGGGTCTGGACCCAAATCATGATTGGGGTGAGTGGCTTGATTGCGGCCCTGGTGATTTGGACTCGGCGCGATATTGCGTTCACATTGGTGTTTGTCTGGGCCTACGGGGCGATCGCGGTACGCCACAATGATAGTGGGGCCATCGCTGGGAGCGCGATCGCCACGGCCCTGGTTTTAGTCGTCGGGCTACTGTTACGGCAAAGCCTGTTTCTGCCTACCTCCCAAAAGTGAGGAATCCAGCAGAAAACCGATCCTGGACCAGAAATAAGCCATGGCCTAAAAGTTGGGATTGTGGTCAAAGTCATAGCATTCTCCTTCCTTCCAAACCCGACCACTTTCTTCGCAACTTGCTTGATCTGGCTTCAGCGGATAAACCGTTGGAAAAGGATTTTTATTCACTGAAGGAAGCTTAGCCTGGCTAAGTAAGATGCCAGCGAAGAAAATAGCCCATCCAATACTAATCACAAAGAGAGATACAAGTATATTGGTAGTTGTCCAAAGGGGGGTTCGATTTCTTTCTTCCTTGAGTCGACTGGTCGAACGCTTATCCGTACCCGCAATCAGCACAAGATAGCAACGGGTGAAGACAAACGGAACTGACAAACGAATATCAACTGGGTGCCGCTTCCAATACTGAGAGTTTAAGAAGTGCTGAATTGCTTCTAACTGCTCTTCGGAAAAGGTATTGACAACGTCGGCAGGGGCAGTTTCCATAAACCGCTCTAGTGCCTTTTGTGCCTCAGGCGATAGTTTCATAAGTTATTGAACGAAGTTTTGCGAAGAGACGAGTCAAGCAACAAACCCTGAAAATATGTCAACTTAATGTTCTCTCTGGCATTCTTGAATATTTGACCACAGTACTAATCAGTTGCTTAGTCTCTGGATCAGGAAAATCAAGTAAAAAATAAAGCTGTCGGGTGGATTTCCTCAAGCATTTCATGGTGAACAGTAAAGCCTTAGTGGTGGCTACGGGCATCCAGCACAGGAACACAAACTTTAAAAGCATTTTTGAACCAGAAACAAGGGAACTGCAACAACCCTCATCGGCTGACTTCGTGAATCCAAGGAATTTCTCCGACTTGATCAGGGGCGGGATGAAGTCAGAATTGTATTTCTAGCCCACCGAAGAGGTTCAAAACAAAACGCATTGACACCCTGCTGATGTTCCTACCCAAGTGATGATGGATAGACGGAACAGTTGAATGTCCAAAAGAAAAATCAGGCCGCCATCAAGCTTGATTCCGAATTATGTTATCTCATTTAGACTCGGGAACTAAGGGGGGCTAGTACTTAAGGTCATAAATTCCAGCACTATTACCAAGAGCGGGGATGCTTAAGGGGCACGGGAACTAGAAACCGTAATGGTCACGTGAATTCCGCCATCAAGTACTAGTTGACGATATTTAAACTCAAACCAGGTCCAGAAACTATTTAACAAGTTAACGGGGGTCGCTTTAGTGACCTCTAATATCCAGATCACGCCACGAATGAATCAAGGTTTCAGTCCCTACCCCGTAGACATCAGGTTTCATTTCAAACTCGGGTCACCCCTTTTCAAACAACCTCCCAGGGAAAACCTGATTCATTGTAGAGTACATATTCTTCGAAAACTAAACTGCAATATCCTGGAAAATAACTGGCCTTAGGATACCCATGCTTCCCGCTGTCACGACGCCTTGTCCCGCTACCCGCTCAATTTCCGGGTATTTCTTCAGCGTGGCCCCGATGATGGACCGCACCGATCGCCATTTCCGCTACTTCATGCGGCAGATCACCCGCCATGCCCTGC
>JAQCKL010000477.1 GCA_027592485.1 Cyanobacteriota bacterium | reverse complement strand
CCTTAAGAGATGCGATGGAGCACGTTCTCAAGGTGGTAACGTCTTAACCTAAGTGGCGACGGCTATACTGAGGTAGGGGCGCAAGGGTTTGCGCCCGGATGAAACGGTACGCTATTTATCTGCATATCCCTTAGCTTTGAGGGGCGCAGGTTAGGGCCCAGTGCGCAGGGCGATCGCCGTTGCCTTGATCTGATCGGCTGTCTCTAGCAATGCAGCCTGAGATAGCTCTACTTGCTCCCCCGTGGCCAACCACTTGAGTTGTGCTGTGCCCTGGTCGGCCTCGCTGTCACCCAAAATCACACAGGCCACGGCCCCACTGCGATCGGCCCGCTTAAACTGCTTGCCAAAGGCGGCACCACTCAGGTCCATCTCCACCGCCAAACCGGTTTGGCGGAGGTCTTGAGCAATCCGCAGGGCGGCTCGCTCTGCGGCATCCCCCCGGGATACGACATAGACATCCATCAATTTAGACGCCTGGGTTTGCAACTGTTTCAACAGCAGCGTCAGACGCTCTAGGCCAATCGCCCAACCGATCGCCGGGGTCTCTGGTCCCCCTAATTGAGACACCAACCCGTCGTAGCGACCGCCACCACAGACCGTTGCCTGGGCACCCAAGTCGGCAGATTGAATTTCGAAAGCGGTATGGGTGTAATAGTCCAGCCCTCGGACCAGGCGGGGGTTAAGTTGATAAGGAATATCTAAGTCGCTCAGGCACTGCTGTACCTGGTCAAAATGCCGCTGAGAGTCCTCACTCAAATAATCCAGCAAACTGGGGGCGTCTTGGACAATCGCCTGGGTTGTGGCATCCTTACTGTCCAAAACCCGCAGCGGATTACGCTCTAGGCGATCTTGGGAGTCGGCATCTAGGTCAGCCCTATGGGGAGTCAAAAAGGCGATTAGGGCCTCTCGATAGCGCTGGCGATCGCTACCATTCCCCACCGAATTAATATCCAAAGTCAAGGATTTCAAACCCAGGGTGGTGAGCAGGGTCGCGGCAAGGGCAATCACCTCGGCATCGGCCCTAGGCGCACCGCTGCCAATCAGCTCCACATCCAGTTGATGGAATTGTCGCTGCCGACCCGCCTGAGGTCGCTCATACCGAAAAGCCGGCCCCACGTGCCACAGCCGTTGGACCCCCCCTTGGGCGATCAGCTTATGCTCAATCACTGAACGCACTAACCCAGCAGTGATCTCGGGGCGCAGAGTGATGGATCGTTCACCGCGATCGGTAAAGGTATACATCTCCTTACCCACCACGTCCGTCGCTTCCCCAATGCCCCGGGCAAACAGCTCTGTTTGCTCAATCATGGGCGGGCGAATTTCTCGGTAGGCAGCCCGCTGCAAGATATCCCTAGCGGTAGCTTCTATCTGCTGCCACAGAGGGGTTTCCTCGGGCAGAATGTCCCGAGTGCCCCGCAATGCTTGAATGCTTGTCATACCTTTGCCGAAAGGGTCTCCCACTGGCCATAGCGATCGCCATAATAGGCCAAAATCGCCTCAATTTGAGGTTGATAGACCTCCGCAGCCGTAGCGACATAGCGAATCCATAGACCGCCCACCTGACTCTGCAAATAATCAAACTCCTTTGAAGTTTGAGGCAGCAGCCCTGTGTCTACCCCATCAACTTGCCGAAGATGAGCAGCAACTTCTCGGTAAACCGCTAGGGGCAGCCGTAGACTCCGTAAGCGATATTCCACTTTTTCTACCTTTGGGGAAGGCACCCTCTGCTCACCCGAATCATCCATAATCGAGGGCTCCGCAGCCGCTGCTGAACTGGGTTCTGGGGGTATAGGTGAATCTGACATTCCGGCACCATTCATGAGGACACCGCCTCCCCATCCAAGTTAGGCAAAGAACAGCAATTGACATCATTGAGACAAACCTTGCCCCACTGCAATGCCCAACGGACTAAGGCAACTCGATTGCCGGTGGCCGTTTTGGTCAAAATGTTGCTGATATGGTTGTCGACAGTGCGTTTGCTAATTTCCAATTTTTCAGAAATCTCTTGATTGGTAAGACCAGCCGTAACCAGCTCGACGATCTGTAACTCCCGGTCTGAGAGGGAACCGTTAACGGGCGTGGAGGGCGTCTCGTTACTGGCCATGGGTACTGTCTTTAAACTTATTGATGTGTGTATATATGCTTAGTTTACTGCTTAATTTCCTGAGGGCAGTTCTCCTGCAGCCTTTTGCAGGCCTGACTCTGGTCGTTCCCATGGGTTTTAGCGCATGTTCTGATCCCACAGCCCATGCAAAACCAACCACTTCACCATGGCAGGGGTATGGGGTTCGTCTCAGCCAGGTAATGTTGGGGTTAGTTCTCGTTTGGATATCTACAACTACCCCAGCTTGGGCCGAGGCAGCTTTCATCGAAGACACCCCCTCAATCCCCACCCAAGTCAACTCTGCAGATATTCCCTCTGATCAAGTCAATCAGTTTGTGGAAGCTTACCTACAAGTAGTGGCATTAATTGATGCTCGCGATGAAGATCTCAAGCGAGCGGCCACCGAGGCAGAGTCATTACAACTACAACAGGCCACCCAAGCCGAAGCCTATGGGTTAATTGAGGCCGCTGGGTTAACCCGTCAAACCTATTGGCAACTGCTGGGGTTGGCCAATAGCGATGCCGAATTCCGCGATCGCGTCTTGGCACAACTGGAAGAGCGCGACTCGTAAATATCATTGCCATTCATCCAATGGGTTTAATCCATGTGGGGCTATTGCCTGATCCTGCTGTCCTCCGCCTTCTTTTGCATCCAAAATGTGTTGGTACGAGTATTGTTTACCCCGCAAACGGTAGTGGGTTTTGGCGAGGTCGGAGGCTATGTGCCCCCGACCTTGAGCCATTCCTTTTTGCTGCTATTTCTGCGGATGCTCTTAGCCGTTCCCCTGATGGCTATTTTCTCCGTCGGCGTCTATCCCAAAATCTGGGCGGATCTACGGCAACTGGCCCATCCCAACCACAGACTTAGCCTGCTCCATGCCTTGGGCGGTGGCGCTCTGATGTTTGCCTACTTGGCTTTTCTATATCTCTCCATTGGTCTGGTAACCACAGGGGTAGCCATGACCCTGTTTTTCACGTTTCCGATCTTTACAGCGCTGTTTGCCTGGCGTTTTTTCGGCGATCGCCCCAGCCAATTTCAATGGGTCATCATTGGCCTAGTCATCTTAGGCAGCACCTTAACGATCCCGCGCACCAGCCTGTCTCTTAACGTAGATGGCAATGCAGCTGCCCTGCTCGGCATCCTATTCGGATTTATTGCGGGCATTGCCTATGCCCTGTACACCATCAATGCCCAGAAAAGCTTTGAGAAAATTCATCCGGTACCTTTCACCTGGATCAGTTTTGCCACCGCCTTAGTCCTCTCAGGGGGATGCCTATGGTTGGGAAACAGCCCCCAATCCGCCATTGATTGGGCTCCCCTCTGGATTGGCAGCCTAATTTCCGGCCTAGTCACCTTTGCAGGCCATGTCCTCTATAACTCTGGCATTCGACTAATTGGGGCCACCGCTGCGGCCATGATCGGGACCATTAACCCAGCTTTAACCGTTGTGTTGGCGTGGATTGCCATTCAAGAAAGCCTGACTCCACTACAAACCACTGGGGTTGTGATTGTCACCCTCAGCGTAGCCGCCCTTAGTCGCCATAAGACCCCTAGCCCCTAGCCCCGGGTCCGCGCTTCGTGGGACCATTGATAGTTGTTTATGCTTACTGACGGGAAATTTATATCTACCCCAGTACCTGAGGCATTGACGGATATCGCCATAAGGCTATCCTCATTAGCCCAATGCTGGCAGGTATAGAGCTTGAACCGCAAAAAATTTTGAATGCCTCAGGTTGAGGGTTAGCGGGCATTGGTCCAACACCAACTCAACTGTGGCAACGAGAGTGTCATAGGAGACAAAGCACCAATGCAGGCAGTGTTTAAGCGGGAGGCATGGCTATCCAATCCGCGCAAAGATTTATTGGCGGGTTCAGTGGTAGCCCTGGCGTTGATCCCAGAGGCGATCGCATTTTCCTTGATTGCTGGGGTTGACCCAAAAGTAGG
>JAQCKL010000476.1 GCA_027592485.1 Cyanobacteriota bacterium | reverse complement strand
CCTTGATTTGGTCATTTTTCGTGTCATCAACGGTTAAAACTGGGGCCGCACCATTGCGCGCCGCCGTCCGTTGGGCTTCTGTGGTATCGGCATCCACCACAGACGCATTGCTTGGGGCAACGATGGTGTTGGGGGCGATCGTCCCCACTTGCAAGGCCGGTTGCCGGTAAAACTGCTGGCCCATCGCTGCCGTCAGGGTCAGGGTTGAGAGGACAACGGCAGCGGAGGGGTGCAGCCAACCGACCGGCATCTCTTTGGTGCGCGATCGCCGTATCGGCGGGATGGCCTTGGGGATAAATGATTGGCTCCACGGCAACTGTTGCCGCTGGTGGGGCAGAGGCCGGGCTCTAAACGCGAGGGGCTTGGGCTCATTGGGGTGGAGAAAATGGCCCATAGCATCATCAACGTGGCGGTGAAGCGACCCCCGCCAATGGTCAATATTTTTAAGCCGCCACCAAAGTACTTTCATCCTTCACTAACGTCGGGTTTCCCTAATAGCACGTCACAAAAATGGTCATGACCGACCCATGAGCGAAAGAACGTTGCTTCAAACTGTGCTGTTGGCGGAATGACGGGCCTCGAAAGTTGGCGATGATTAAAGCCTTGGAGATGTATTAAAACATCTTTATCTAAATGATTATAACGATCTTGGCAAGTTGCCCCCGATCAGGCCAGCGCCCTTACAAACCGGCCCAAGTCCGCCAGAGCTGCATCGCCACCCCACGCAACTCTAATTCTTGGGATAACCCCCACTGCGGCCAGTACCCAGCCGCTGCCGGGGGTAAAGCCAGTTCTTGCCGCCATGGGATGGGAATGGTTTGGATGCCCCTCAGGGCGGTACAAATCAAGCCAGTCAGAACAGGCAATAGCGGCGAAGAGGCCATGGGTAGGCTACCGGCGATCGCCAAACGAAAATCCCCGCCCGTCTGCAATACATGGCTCAGCACCCTGCCCAGCAGCCTGTCCGCCTCGGAGCGAGGGGGGTGATCCAGCCAAGGTTGGAGCGCGGCTAATTGCATCGATAACGGTTGACCTGGGTGATGCCTGAGCAGCACCTGCAGCAGTTGATACAACTGGATACTGAGAGATTCCCCACAATCCGAAAATCCGAGCTGCCGCAGGGCGACTAAGTATTGATCGGTCGAGGCATCTAAATATCGCAAGAGGAGTGGCGTGTGGAGAATCGCGATCGCCAATGCTGATTGCTCTATCTCTATACCCTGGGGTTTCTCCCCCCCAGTCGTCACGTAGTGGGCGACCTGGATCAGGGCTTTACCCCAATGGCTTGAAGCGACAGGGGGCTGAGACCCAGGTTGGGGATGGGCAAACCGTTTCACATCAGCAATGTACCCATGGGCCGCTGCATCAGCGACGGCGATGCCCACCCATAGGGCTTGAAACTGGTCTAATCGCGAAAATTCCACGCCTTCTCCACGCTAGTTTCGCTGAGGTCCGAGGTAGTCTATATGGAGCCTATGTCTTAATCGTTAGATTATTCTCTGTAACCATTGCTCGCCAGCCATGATATTGGAATCCATGTTGCAGCCCCATCAATCTGACCCTGTCACCATTATCCCGCCTGATTGTAGCCTTCGCGATTGGGGGTACAACTCCAGGGGGCGCAGACGCTGGTGGTTACCGGGTCTATTGGTCCTGTCCTTGGGCGTCGGGCTGGTGATGCCAGGGGCGGCGATCTCCCAAGCCAAACCGGCCCTTGCGATCGCCCCTGCGGAGCTGCGTCCCACCCTCCGATTGGGCAATCAAGGGGCTGGCGTCGAAGAGTTGCAAGGCATACTGGCCCTCCTGGGCTATCACCCCAGCCCTGTGGATGGCAGTTTTGACGCTGACACCGAGGCATCGGTGCAAGCGTTTCAAACGGATGTGGGATTGACAGCGGACGGCATTGTTGGCCCCGCCACTTGGGAACGGCTATTGCCAAACCCTTCCACCGAATTCACCCCCCCTGCTGCCCCCGTTGCAGCGGCGGCACCAGAGACACCGCCTGCCCAAAACACCTCAAGCAATCCGGCCCCAACCCCGGAGCGATCGCCCATTGATTTACCAACCCTCAGGGTGGGCACCTATGGCCCAGCGGTGACTCGGCTACAAACCCGTTTGCAAAGCCTCGGGTTTTATAATGGCGCACTCGACGGTATCTTTGGTTCCCAGACCGAAAGTGCGGTGAAAGCGTTTCAGCGAGATGCTCAGATTTTGACGGATGGCATTGTCGGGGCATCGACTTGGGCCGCGCTACTGCGATAGCGCCGCAGCCAACCTATTCCCCTTAATTTTCTGCGGGCTCGCTCAGCCAGACCGCTGGGAAAGACTCCCTCGCCGCCAGTTGGGAAGTGGATGTGTAACTACTTTGGCGCACATAGCCATCCTGGGACACTAGCGGGCCTGCTTGGATATAACTCATGTAGTTACCCATCAAGAAATACACCGTCATCATGGCTGCCGCTGAGGAGGCCACCAAAAAGCCAGCCAACATTAGCGAAAACTCTTGGCTTTGCAGGGCTTGTTCCATGAGGCGCAGCGCCCAAGCCACCAAGGCAATAACCACAATCAATATGAGCAGCAGCATAAGTTCCGCAAGAAATCCTTATGGAAGGATATACACCTCTCATTAACTTAACATAATTTAAAATTAAGTGCGTGGATCCCTATTGACGCACTGTCACATCATGGGTTTGCAGATAGGTCTTGATTTCTGCCACCGTGAGTTGACCGTAGTGCAGCAATGAAGCCAGTAGGGCGGCCTCAGCCTGACCGGTGGTGAGGGCTTCATGGATGTGGGCACAGGTCCCCGCCCCACCGGAGGCAATCACTGGTACCGGGACGCGCTCGGCAATGGCTTGGGTGAGGGGCAGGTCATATCCTGCCTGGGTGCCATCGGCATCCATGCTGGTGATCAACAGCTCTCCGGCTCCCCGTTCGACCACATTTTCAGCCCAGGCTAGGGCGTCGAGCCCGGTATTTTGCCGCCCGCCGCGCACGTAAACATCCCAACCGGGGTTCTCAGGATCGGGGCGACGACGGGCATCGATCGCCACCACAATACATTGCTGACCAAAGCGATCGCTGGCCCGATCGATCAAATCTGGGTCTCGCACCGCAGCGGAATTAATACTGACCTTGTCGGCCCCGGCCCGCAGGAGCTGTTTGATTTTATCGAGGTTCTGAATGCCGCCCCCCACCGTCAGCGGAATAAATACCTGCTCGGCGGTGCGATAAACCACGTCGAGCAAAATGTCGCGATCCTCATGGGTGGCAGTGATATCTAAGAACACCAGCTCATCGGCCCCAGCATCGTTGTAGGCCTGGGCCAATTCCACCGGGTCGCCAGCATCTTTGAGATCAACAAAGTTGACCCCTTTCACAACGCGTCCAGCTTTGACATCTAAACAGGGCAGAATACGCTTTGCTAGCATGGCTTGATCAGTTTTGAATTCTGCTCTTCACCATAAATGAAAATCTTTGAGTCGGGTGGCAACCTCAGCGATCCATTGTGCCAATGCTCCTGCGTTGACACGGCTCAGCCGCCGCTCCTGTGTCTGCGGATGATTAGGGCGCAGGAACTGACCGATTCTGAGCATACTTGGCCGATAGCTGGCAATGTTTTGAACCGGGGCTTCACAGCGACGGAACCAGACCGGGGGTGGGTGGGCGACATCACCTATATCTGGACCACCGAAGGATGGCTATATCTGACCGTCATCATCGACTGGTTTTCGAGACGGGTGGTGGGTTGTCGATGGTAGAGCACATGCGTACTGAGCTGGTGTTAACGGCCCTAGAAGCCGCCTTGGGGCAACGACACCCGGCTCCAACGGGGCTGCTGTTCCACTCCGACCGAAAAAGCGAGTTGATTCACCCCAGGATCTGCTCGAATTGCACCTTGGCCCGCACCGTCATTGCCGAATGGATTGAAGTCTTTTATGACCGCCAGCGACTGCACTCAACCATTGGATATCCTTCCCCGGCCCAGTTTGAAGATCATTACTGGTCTTCTCTAGAAAGCCAGAGTGCTGCTTAAATCAACTGTCTACTTTTTTGAGTCA